>VSNE01000288.1 GCA_009774155.1 Lachnospiraceae bacterium | reverse complement strand
CCGATCACGACCGCATGCTCTGACTTCTCCATCAAAGCCTCAATTCTTTCAATATCGGACAGACGGCGGATAACCGCCACCTCCGGAAGCCGGCTGCCGGCAATCGGAGGCACAAAGCACTCGCTTCCAAGAGCGTAAATCAGCTTTGTAAAATATACCTTGTTCCCGTCATCCAGCGCCACTTCTCTTTTCTCAAAATGAACATCCGTTACTTTTCTGCCCAGCATAGGATAAATATGATTTGCCTCATACCACTCTTTTCCGGAAATGGCAATCTGCTCCGCATCCAGACCTGCCACAATGGATTTTGTCAGCATAGGACGGTTGTAGGAAAGATACGGCTCGTCGGAAATCATCACCACCGTACCGGTTTTATCTCTCTCCCTGATCGCCTTCGCCGCATAATATCCCGCCGCGCCGTTTCCAAGAATCACATAATATTCCTTTGTATTGTTTGTAAAGCTGCTTTCTTCCGCCTCCACAGGAACAAAATTTTCTCTTCCCACGCCGCATACCGGACAGATTTCAATGGAAGAGTCAAAAATTTCCCCGCAGACAAGACATTTTACAAGCTGTCTTGCCCCGCCCTTTTTCGGCCGCTTTGCTTCTTTTTCCTGTACCATGCACCCAAACTGGAACCCGTACTCATAAGCGCTGACCATATCTGCTTCGGTGGGCTTAAACCGCACCTGAAAGCCGTCTGACACCTTCAGCTTAAGCTGTCTTAAACGTTCCGTAATATTGGGGACTCCCTCTCCGCTCCATCCATAGCTTCCGAATGCTCCCGCATATTTTCCTCCATGAGTCGCCGGAAACATGGACAGAGTCAGCTCCCAGATCGGTTTTAATGCCTCTCCTACAATCGTCGGGGTCCCCAGCAGAAATCCATCTGCAAATAAAAGCTCTTCATTTACTTTGGCCGCATCCGCTTCCACCATATCATATAGACGCACGTCCACATCTCCGCTGTCCTGTATTCCCTCTGCAATCTTTTCCGCCAGCATTCCTGTATAGCCATAGGCGCTGACATAAGGAATAATAACTGTTTTCTTTTTATTTGCATTCAGGACGACAGACCATTCCCGGTACTGCTCCATCACACTGCGGAGCCGATCTCCTGTCAGCACCGGGCCGTGTCCGGTACAGATCATCGTGATATCCATACGCTCCACCCGATCCAGAGCCTGCAGCATATACGGCTTAAAGGGACCTATAATATTGTCATAATAATATTTCAGGGACTTCTGATAATCTGCTTCATTGGTAATAAAATCAGAAAGCACCTCCGGCAGACAGTAATGGGAGCCAAAGGAATCACAGGTCACTAGAATCTGTTCCTCCTCCACAAATGTATACATCGTATCCGGCCAATGCAGATTGGGAACAATCAGGAAACGCAGCGTCCTGCTGCCGATCCTCATCTCCTGATTGTCCCTCACCGGAAGACTGACAAAATCCTTATTCACAATCTCCTTTAAAAATCCAATGGCGCAGGCTGTCGCCAGTATCTTCATCTGGGGACTGTATTCCAGAAGCTTCTCCACGCTCCCCGCATGATCCGGCTCCGTATGGCTCAGCACCAGATAATCGATATCTGCGACATCAATCACCTCTTTTAATTTTTCCAGGTATTCATCAAAAAATTTTGCCTTTGCAGTCTCGAACAGAATCGTCTTGTCTCCGGCCTTCATCACATAAGAATTATAGGTGGTGCCGAACTCTGTGTACATAATAATGTCAAATACGCGGAGCTTGTCATCCATAATTCCGGTCCAGTAGAAACCTTCTCTTAACGGAATTGCTTTCATTCAATACCTCCAGTGTTTTCTTTTCCCTTATTATATACAGCAGATATCAGACAAATACTCCCGAACAGCTTAAAAAAATTCAGTATGCTGACGCCTGTATGCCTCATTGTCCTTCTGACGCAGCTCGCCTTCAACCTGTGACAGTTCTCTTTCCAGCCGCTTAATCTTTTCCTCATCCGTTGCGGACTGAATCTGCTGCTCCAGTTGTTCCTTTTTCTTTTTCAGTTTTTTAATCTCTCTGTCCACCTTATCGGTACTTCCTGTGCAGGATTCTGTTTTTTCAGATTCCTTTTCTTTCCCGTCAGCCGCCTTTTTTACCTGATCCGACGGCTTTTCGCCCTCCGAAGCTTTATCAGCATCATCAAACTGAGGTTTAGAATGATCTCCGGAAATGTATTCATCATACACCGGCTTTTGCTGTTTCTGATCCAATCCGGCCGTCTTATCCGCTGCATTGTCATCGGGTTTTTCTTCCTGCATCCGGCGGATTTTCCCTGACAGATACTGAATGTTATTTTGGATACCTTGAATACTCATTTGCTTACCTCCTGTTTCCATTCATTTCTTATTTGCCTGATTTTCCGCAAAATATAATCCCCGAAGGTAAGAGGCGCGGAAACTCAAGCTTATTTACCCTTTCATTTTACTCCCTTTTTCAGCTATCTTTGTCAGATTGCCGTGAGATGTCCTGTGAATGTTGTGAAATGAGCAGCAGAACATTCAGGCAAAACACATTCCCCTGTATACTGATATCCATAGCCCCGTCATATTTTTCTGTAATCCATTTGATATTTGACAAGCCAATATCTCTTTTATATTTTCGGCTGCCGTCAAAACTGTTTTCTATTTCTATCATCAAAAAATCTCCCTGTCCGCAGCTGGAAATACGAATATACTTTTTTATGTCCGCGCTTAATTCTGAACAGGCGCAGACTGCATTATCCAATGCGTTTGACAAAATAATGCAAAAATCCGTATCATGAACAGAACACGGAAAAGGCACCTTCAAAGAACCGCTGACGGAAATCCCCCTGCTGTCTGCCAGGGCCAGTTTATTTTCCAGCAGAATATCCAACACAGGATTATTGGTTTGAAAGAAAAAAGAGATATTCTCAGTCATAACGTCCAGCTCTCCAATATATGTGCCGGCTTTTTCTACTTCCCCTTTATCCAGCAGCCCTTTGATAACAAGCAGATGATTTTTCATATCATGCTGCAGGGATCTCGTTTCTTCATAATGCAGCCTGGCTTCCTCCACATACTGACTCTGAAAATGACTTTCCTGCTCCAGCATGGACAGCTTTGTGCGAAGAGAAAAACTGTCTGTCAGTCTCTGATAGGCATACAGAATACTGAAAATACTGGCAACAGCCAATATCTGAACCGCAAATACCTGCACATGCTTCCTGTCCGGCGACGGGAAAAAAGAATGTACATTCCCATAAACAGTATATTTGATATATCCGCTTACTATAAAAATCAGCACAAGAGGAATGAGAATCATAAGCACATACTGATTCTGAGCCGTACCTTTCTGTTTCAGATACTTCAAAATGATAAGATAACAGACACATGCCAGACACAGGGCGGACAAGCCCCCGCCTGCCATAAAAATATAACCGTAAAATACGGAGGCACGAAAAGGTAAAAGCGGAAATAAAATTTCTGTAACAGAATCCGTAACTCCCCAGCAAAGCTGCATAACCTCCAAGACCAAAACAGCATAGAGGAGAGAGAGCCTGCCGTTTATCTTTAAAACAAATACTCCGAACAAAAACAAGACAGAGATAAGGAGAGCTATTTTAAGAAGAATCGTGATATATGGGATGCTGACAACAGCGCAGCCTGCAGCTGCCAATGGAGCATACCGCATAAATTTCCATGGTTTTCCAGGAAGTACAGTAAAAAAATAGCACTCAATCGGACATTCTGAGATTCCTAGTATGATTT
>VSNE01000287.1 GCA_009774155.1 Lachnospiraceae bacterium | reverse complement strand
GTTCAAACACCGGGCCTCTGGGTCCTTCTTTATAAGAATAAACACTAATATAATTTTTTAATTCGCAAATCAAATATGCGAATCTGCCGTCGGGGCTGAATTTGATGATACGCGGCGCGCTTTCCAGCTCACAGCGGAGCATATCCACCAGCTTAATCTTACCTGTCTCATCATTAAATTTGTATATCTTCACCTGATCCACGCCCAGATCCACCGCGCATAAATACTTCTGATCCGGCGTAATGTTCACGCAGTTGACATGAGGACGGAAATTCCTCTCTGCAACACTGCCCAAACCTTTGTGGAAAATTTCATCTGTCATTTCTCCGATCGTGCCGTCTTCCTTAAGGCGCATAATGGTCACTTTACCATCGTGCCAGCCTCCCACAAACAAAAAACGATCTTTTTCATCCGTAGACAGATAACAGCCTCTCATGCCGCCGATTGACGCGCTGTTCATAGGCTCCAGATCTCCGTCTCCCAGAATCCGGAAAGACTGATCTCCTTCATCCGAGATGGAATATAAATATTTTCCGTTATGCGATTTTTTAATATAGGAAGGATTGTTAATCGGAACCACCTTCCTCTCTACCGCCCGTCCGTTCTCCACATCCAGGTCATAGATATAAATTCCTCTGCTGCTGCCATGGGTATAAGTACCCACATATGCCACGTATTTTTTCTGTTCCATGTATGGCGCTCCTCTCACGAAGTCCGCAGTGATAACAGACTTAGAATCATTCATCCACACTGCTCATAGATATAAAAAAGTGTAACATATTTTTGTGTTTTTGTTAATAGTTTTCCGGCTATTTTTCAAAAAACCTGTGCATAGTATCCAAAGTATACCGGATATCCTCCTCCGTATGGGAATCGGACAGAAACATAGCTTCAAACTGAGACGGCGCCAGATAAATGCCGTGTTCCAGCATATGGCGGAAATAGAGGCGGAACATCTCTGTATCAGACTTCTTTGCACTGGTATAATCCACAACAGGGTCCGGGGTAAAAAACATACATCCTAATGATCCGACCCTATTCACCTGATAAGGGAGCTTCTCCCGTTCGCACAGCTCTTTCATTCCGCCGTACAGAAGCTCACCCATTTTTTCAAGCCTCCGGTACACCTCCGGATGATCCTTCAGATAGGTAAGCTGTGCAATTCCAGCCGCCATTGCCACGGGATTACCGCTTAAAGTACCCGCCTGATAAACACTGCCGACCGGAGCGACCACTTCCATAATGTCTTTTTTCCCGCCGTAAGCGCCCACCGGCATTCCCCCTCCGATGATCTTGCCGTAGGTAGTCAGATCCGCTTCGACTCCGTAATATTCCTGCGCCCCCGCCATTGCCAGACGGAATCCGGTGATTACCTCATCGAAAATCAGCACTGTTTTATTTTCCGTACAGAGAGCCCGCAGTTTCTGAAGAAATCCCTTCACAGGAGGAACCACTCCCATGTTCGCTCCTACCGGCTCCACAATCACGGCCGCAATCTCTTTGTTATAAGACTCAAACAGCTTCTCCACACTGGAAATATCATTATAAGCTGCCGGCAGTGTATCCTGCGTGCATCCTTCCGGCACACCGGAGCTGTCGGGAACGCCGGCGGTCATGACACCGGAACCGGCTTTCACCAGCAGAGCATCGCTATGCCCGTGATAGCAGCCCTCAAATTTTATAATCTTATCCCTTCCTGTATAGCCTCTGGCAGCGCGGATTGCACTCATTACAGCCTCCGTACCGGAATTCACCATACGCACCATCTCCACGGACGGAACCATACTGCAGATTAGCTTTGCCATATCCACTTCAGCCTCGGTAGCCGCGCCGAAGCTCAGGCCTTTTTTGCATGCCTCCTCCACTCTCTGAAGCACAAGCGGATTTGCATGTCCCAAAATCATCGGCCCCCAGGAGCCGATATAATCCAGGTAACGGTTCCCGTCCGCATCGATCAGATAGGCCCCTTCTGCAGACTTAATAAAACGCGGAGTCATACCGACGGAACCGAACGCGCGGACCGGAGAATTCACGCCTCCCGGAATGAAATTTACCGCCTCATAAAAAAGCTCTTCGGATCTTGTCATCAGCCGATTCTCCCTTCGTCCATAAAATAAGCAATCTCTTTTGCATAGTAAGACATATAGATATCCACCCCCGCCCGGTATGCTCCGGCTGCCATCTCACAGAGAATGGATGCCTCGTCCACATAGCCAAGCTTCGCGCCCGCCTTCACCATAGCGTATTCTCCGCTGACGCTGTACGCGGCCATAGGCACATTCGTTGCGTCTTTAATTTCACGCACCATATCCAGATAGGACATCGCAGGCTTTACCATGATAATGTCCGCGCCCTCCTGAATATCCAGAAGCGCCTCCTTCATTCCCTCCCGGCGGTTGTGGTAATCCATCTGATAGCTCTTCCGATCCCCAAATGCGGGAGCGCTTCCCGCCGCATCCCGGAACGGACCGTAAAAGGCAGACGCGTATTTTACCGCATAGGACATAATCGGGATTGTCACAAGCCCATTCTGATCCAGCCCTTCGCGAATCGCGCGGATGTGACCGTCCATCATATCGGACGGCGCCACCATATCGGCTCCTGCCTGCGCCTGAGACACGGCAATCTGCGCCAGCCTCTCCAGAGTTAAATCATTGTCCACATAATCACCCTTTAAAATACCGCAGTGCCCATGGCTTGTATATTCGCACATGCATACATCTCCGATATAAAACAGATCCGGCACTTCCTTTTTTGCTTTTTCCAGCGCCCTCTGCACAATTCCGTCACAGGCATAGGCTCCGCTTCCCGCTTCATCCTTATGTTCCGGAATGCCGAACAGCATCACGCTTCCCACTCCGGCGTCCGCCAGCTCATTCAGAATCTCCGGCATACGATCCACACTGTAGCGGAATTGTCCCGGCATGGTCGGAATTTCCTCCTTTATATTTTCTCCGCTCCTTACAAACATAGGATATACAAGAGAACTTTTATCCATTCTGGTTTCTCTGACCATTTTTCTAAGATTCGCCGTTGTGCGAAGCCTTCTCGGCCTGATTGTCATATCCATCTTCTTCTACCTCTTTTCTTATTCTGTCTGTCCATGCCCTTGCCAGACGGTGAGCGCTGCCCCCGGCATTGATGCCGATGACCAGATCCCCTCTGGATGCAATCCCGGGAAACTGAAAATCGCAGTGTTCCCGGTTGCTGCACACATTCACAAGGATTCCTTTTTCCCGGCATTCCCTGTATATTTCTTCATTAACGGAAGAATCGTCCGTTGCCGCCAGCACCATCCAGGTATCCAGAGGAATGCTGCCCGGTTCATAGGCTTTTTCTTGAAAAACCAGCCTTCCATCCGCCGCTGCCCGCCGTATCTGTTCGGAAGCCTCCAAAGCAAAAACGGTCAGAAACGGTGCAAAAGCCAGCAAAGTCTCCACTCTTCTGGAGGCAATCCTGCCGGCTCCGTAAACATTGATTTTTCTTTTGGAAATATCCAGAAAAACCGGAAAATTTTTTGCCATATTTTTCTCCTTATCCGCCGGGCACGCTCGCAAAACCTCCGGTTTTTCCCGCTTTGCGGCTCTCGCCGCATACACGCTAAAACCCTTCCGCCTCTCCGCGGGCTCACCCGCTTTTCGGCTTCTGGGAGTTTTGCCTGACTCTCCCATCCTCGCCGGGCTCGCTCGCAAAACCTCCGGTTTTTCCCGCTTTGCGGCTCTCGCCGCATACACGCTAAAACCCTTCCGCCTCTCCGCGG
>VSNE01000286.1 GCA_009774155.1 Lachnospiraceae bacterium | reverse complement strand
TCGTAGCATTGCTGTAATCGAAAGTCAATTTCATTATTTCAATGTATAATATTAATATTATTTATATTTTACGTTCTTTAGTTTCGCAGAATATAATCCTTAAAGGTCAAAAGGCTCCTCACAGAAAGCGAGGAGAAAAAGTGCACATGATTTCCCACTGCCTTTACACAATAGGCCCATGTCTCCATTTTCCGCTCATATACCGTGCGGTAAAACAAATGGAACGGAACAGCCAGTCCACGGTCATGGCGACCCAGATTCCGAATACGCCCCAGCCCAGCCGCTTCCCCAGAACAAAAGAACATCCAATCCGGAAAATCCACATGGAAGCAATGGACCAGAACATAGTAAAATGCACATCTCCGGCTGCCCGCAGCATATATGGAAACGAAAACGACAAGGGCCAGATTGCAATGGTGCAGAAGGTATGATAAATCATAATCCTTCTGACATATCCGCTTGCTTCAGCCGAAAGCCCGTAAATTCTTATGATTACCGGAAGCAGAAGGAGAAGGCCCAGATTAAAAACCGCCATCCACAAATACGTCATTTTCATTAATTTTCTGGTATAGTATTTTGTCTGTTCAAAATCCCCCAGGCCGATGCACCGGGCCGTCACTGTCAGAATACCCGCGCCGATGGCGTTCCCCGGAAGAACCACAAAACGCTCCAGGCTGTTGGCCACTGCGTTGGCCGCAATGGATGCGGTCCCGAATCCCGCAACAAGACTGAGAACCAGAAGCTTGCCAAGCTGAAACATACAATTTTCCATAGCATTGGGAATTCCTATGTACAAAATTTTCTTCAGAAGCTTCCGGTTGCTCCGAAAGGAAACGGGATGCAAAATATGAAGTATCCTTCCCTGATCGTTCAGCGCTGCCAGAACCATCGCGCATGCCGCCAGCCGGGATACCAGAGTCGGAACCGCAACTCCCTCTATTCCCATACGGAACCCGTATATAAGAAGCGCATTTCCTCCCACATTGATTCCATTCATCAGAAGGGATGTTTTCATTACAAAAGAGGAATCTCCCATAGCCCGGAAAACGGCCGCTCCCGCATTGTAAAGAGCGATCAGCGGAACAGATGCAAATACAATCATAAAATAGATTTCACAATTATAAGCCACATCCGCTTCAATCTTCCCGAAGATTCCATAGATAATCCATCCTTTTCCCATGTAGCCCAGAATTGTAATCAGCAGAAATGCTTTCCATACAAACAGGATTAATTCATTGGCCACCCGGCATGCCGTCTCCGATCTCTTCTGGCCCATATATTGTCCCGCCGCAACTGCGCCGCCGGTTGCAAGAGCCGTTGAAGTGAATATTACCAGAGTCACAACCGTATCGATCAGTGAAACGCCCGATACCGCCGCCTCTCCCACGCTGGCTACCATGACAGAATCCGCAATTCCGACCAGCGTCTGAAGAAGCTGGTCAATCATCAGCGGTATAATTAATTTTTTTAAATCCGAATCCGAGAAATACAATCCCTCAGTCCTCTCCTAATGTATCAGGCCATAAAAGGCTGTATATTTTCCTGAGGATAAAGCAGTTCAATTCCTTTCTCCTTAAACATTTCTATCCAGTCCGAGGACGGTTTTTGGTCTGTTATCACCATATCCAGCTTTGCGAAATCCAGCACCCGCACAAAAGCGACCTTGTTAAACTTTGTATGATCCGCCAGCAGGATAATCTTCTGTCCCCGATCCACCAGCACCCGCTTCAGCTCCGCTTCCTCTTCATTGGAATCATAGACGCCGCCGTCCACCTCCAGCGCCGTGCAGCTAATCAGAACCACATCCACATAATAGTCCTTTAATATTTTCCGCACAATGTTTCCCTGCATGGAAAAGGTGCTGTTATTCACAATACCTCCGGTTGAAATAATGGTGATGGATGCCTGATCCAGCTCTCTGACAATTTTTACTGAATTAGTAAGAACTGTAATATCCGGCTTATCTCTCAGTAAATTGATGGCTTCCATTACGGTCGAGCTTGCGTCTGCACCGATTGCCGCTTTCTCGGGAATCACGGATGCAGCAAGCTTTCCGATAGCAACCTTCTCTGCCTTATTGGTCTGAGAACGTCTTAAATAGTCAATATGCTCCGAAATCTTTTCGATATTCAGAACTGCTCCCCCATAGGTTCTGGTCAGAAGTCCTTCCTGCTCCAGCTTCTCCAGATCTCTGCGAATCGTCTCCTCTGTCACATTGTGTTCCCTGCTCAGTGCCGATACGCTCACTTTTTTGTCACGCTTTACTGTCTGCCGTATGATGGACAGGCGTTCCTTTTGTGCCATTTTTGTGTTCCTCCATTCTGTACGCTTTTTCCGATTTTAAAAACCAAGTTTATGTCTGTACTTCCATAAAATTATGTCTGTTTCAAAATCATTTTTGTCTATATTATAATTCCAAATCAACAAAAAATCAATTATTTTACAAAACTTCAGGTTTTAGAAAAATGTCGGAATCACAAAATATCGGATATCCGGCAGACGGGTTTCATCTGCCGGATATGCCAAAGGCTTCCGCCCTAAAATCCAAGCTGTCTCATCTTGTGCTTTACAACCTCTTTTTCGTCCTTCAGCGGCCTCTGTAAAAGATCCTTGTAAATATAATCATCCGGCCTTTCGGCAAGCTCGGCTCTCAGGCCTTTGTCAAATGCCACACGCAGTGCGGTTCCTATGTTAACCTTGCAAATATGGTAAGCGCGCATCTTCACTAACTGCTCGTCCGGAAGGCCCGTGGAACCATGGATCACCAGCGGAATCTTTACCTCGTTCTGAATTTCCTCCAGCAGGTCAAAATGAATATTGGCTGTCTGCGTCCTCATCATATGGGTCGTTCCTACGGACACCGCCAGGCATCCGCATCCGGAAGCATCTGCAAATGCCGCCGCTTCCTTCGGATCGGTCAGCTGATCTTTATGGCTGTCCCTGCCAAGATAAGCAACAGAGCCTATCTCCGCTTCTACCGACGCGCCGTATTTTTCCGCACGTTTTACCACTTCCTGTGTAATCCGTACATTATCCTCAAACGGAAGCTGGGAACCGTCAAACATGACCGATGAATATCCGGCGTCCAGCGCTTTCCAGATTGCCTCTGTATTATTCGCGTGATCCAGATGCATAACTACCGGAACCGAAGATCTTTTTGCCATCTCTGCCGCAATCATGCCCCAGTAATCATACCCTATATATTCAGAAACCATTGGACTGGCCTGCAGAATAACCGGAGCGTTCAATTCCTCCGCGGCAGAAATCAGAGCGGGAATATCCGGGAAAACCGCCAGATTAAATGCGCCTACCGCAGCATCTTCATTTAAGTATTTTGGTAATAATTCATCAAGCGTCACTAACATCGCATTTATTCCTCTTTCTCTTCCGAATCCTTATCTTTCATCCCATGCCGGCATCGGTACAACCGGCTCAATAACAGCCTGTTCCGATGGATATACGGTCTGATAAGCGCCGTCTCTCATCTGTACAATGAAGGAATTGGCGGCTGTATTCTGTCCGAACTCGTTCATCTCATATCCGTTCCATGGAATTGGGAGCATATTGGTATCAACGTCCAGATTTCTCAAGGCATCCCTGATCGCCTCCGGATCAGTGGAACCTGCCTGGTTAATTGCAATGGCAGAAAGCAGAAGGCTTGTCATATCCTTGCAGTGGCCTTCGCTTAATTCCGCCCCGTCCGGAGTGTACTCTTTGTACAGCTCCACAAGCTGTCTGGTCGCCTCATTGCCAAGATCCGCAGACCATCCTGCCGTGGTGTAGATATACTC
>VSNE01000285.1 GCA_009774155.1 Lachnospiraceae bacterium | reverse complement strand
TATGGATACAATTCAGAATCAGAAAGAATTTCATCTATACAATGATATTAAAGAACGGACCGGAGGAGAGATCTACATAGGCGTGGTTGGGCCGGTGCGGACCGGAAAATCCACTTTTATCAAACGGTTCATGGATCTTCTGGTGCTCCCGAATATGGAAGACATCCATGAACGGGAGCGGGCAACGGACGAACTGCCCCAGTCTGCTGCAGGAAAAACGATTATGACAACCGAACCGAAGTTTGTTCCAAAGGAAGCGGTGGAGATCAATGTGGGCGGGGAGATTCCTGTAAAAATCCGTCTGATTGACTGTGTGGGGTATATGGTGGAAGGGGCGGCAGGGCATCTGGAAAATGATACGGAGCGGATGGTAAAGACGCCGTGGTTTGCGGAGGAGGTTCCTTTTACCAAGGCGGCAGAGCTGGGAACCCATAAGGTGATTCATGATCACTCCACTATTGGGATAGTTGTAACCTGTGACGGAAGCTTTGGAGATATTCCGGCGGAAAATTACCGTGCGGCCGAAGAGCGCACCATTGAGGAGCTGAAGAAGCTGGGAAAACCCTTTGTTATTCTGCTGAACACCACAAGGCCCTACAGTGATCCTGTCCGCAGTCAGGCGGAGGAGATGTATCACAAATATCAGATACCGGTTCTTCCGGTCAACTGCGAGCAGCTTAAAAAAGAAGACATTACGATGATTCTGGAGCAGGTGCTTCTGGAATTTCCGCTGACAGAGGTGGAATACCATATGCCCCGCTGGGTGGAAATGCTTCCTCTTAACCATCCGGTCAAACAGGAGATCATTGCCAAGGTCCGTCAGATGATGGAGGAGTTTCATGTGCTCCGGGATATCGGGCTTGCGGATACCGCATGCGAGGGCCCGTCTGTCAGCCGTATGAAGCTGGATCGGGTTGCGCTGGATACGGGAACTGCCATCTATTCCATTGATATGGAAGAAAGCTGTTATTATCAGATGCTCAGTGATCTGACAGGCATGGAGCTTCAGGACGAATATGATCTGATGGAGCAGCTTCGGGAGCTGTCTGCCATGCAGAAGGAATATGGAAAGGTGATAAAGGCCATGGACGCAGTCCGCCAGAAGGGCTATGGGATGGTTCTGCCTGAAAAAGAAGAGATTACGATGGAAGACCCGGTGCTGATTCATCAGGGCGGGAAATATGGGGTGAAGCTTCGTTCCCTGTCTCCGTCCGTGCATATGATCCGCGCCAATATTGAGACCGAGATTGCACCGATTGTAGGCAGCGAGGAGCAGGCCAAGGATTTGATTCAGTATATTCAGGACGGCAGAAAGCAGGAGGAGGGTATCTGGCAGATTAATATTTTCGGAAAAACCATTGAAGAGCTGGTAGAGGACGGTATCCGGAGCAAGCTGTACCAGATTGGAGAGGAGAGCCAGGTCAAGCTGCAGGATACGATGCAGAAGATTGTCAATGATTCCAATGGCGGGCTGGTGTGTATTATTATTTAGAGAAGCTTAAAAAATGCAGGGCGGGGTGCTGCGTACAGCGGCGTCCTGCTTTTATGCTTTAAAGCATCTGGAAGGAGAAATACAGCGTGGCTGTATGCAAAACCGGAAAATTCTGCTACAATGTTCACGACAGATAAAGAAAACAGGAGAAACAGCTTATGAAAATAACTTTTATTTTTCACAGCAGCTTTGCCGTGGAGCTGGAAAAAAGCATATTGATTTTTGACTATTACGGGGAAGGGAGGCTTCCCGACATACCGGAATGCAAAAAAGTATATTTTCTGAACAGCCATAGTCATCAGGATCATTTTAAGAGAGAGATTTTAAAATTAAAGGACAAGTATCCGAACGCGGAATATCTTCTGTCCAGGGATATTCGCTTCCGTCCGTCGGAGCGTCCGGACTGGGTACACAGTGTAAAGGCGGGAGAACAATATCATTTTGGGAATCTTCATGTGCGTACCCTTCGCTCCACAGATATGGGAGTGGCCTTCGTGGCGGAAACAGAAGGAAAACGAATCTACCATGCAGGCGATTTGAACTGGTGGCACTGGGACGGGGAAGAGAAAGCCTGGAACAACAATATGGCCGCAAATTATAAAAAGGAAATCGATAAGCTGGAGGGAGAATACATGGACGCGGCTTTTGTGCCGTTAGATCCCAGGCTTGGGGACGCCTGCTTCTGGGGGATGAAATATTTTCTGGAGAAGGCAGAGGCAGGCGCCGTATTCCCTATGCACTGCTGGGAGGAATACCAGATATGTAAAAGCGTAGAGAAACAGCCTGCAATGAGCGGCCTGCTGAAACATTATCACGGAATTGAATATCCGGGACAGGAGTGGAAAATATGTTAGTGAAAATTTATACGGACGGAGCGGCCAGAGGCAATCCGGACGGTCCGGGAGGATACGGAACCATATTATCTTATACAGATTCCAGGGGCGAAGAGCATATCCGTGAATTTTCCCAGGGATATAAGAGGACAACCAATAACCGTATGGAGCTGATGGCGGCGATTGCGGGACTGGAAGCGCTGAACCGGCCCTGTGAGGTAGAGCTTTATTCGGACTCCAAATATCTGGTCGATGCGTTCAACCAGCATTGGATTGATTCCTGGCTTAAAAAAAACTGGATGAACAGTCAGAAACAGCCGGTAAAAAACCCGGATCTGTGGAAACGGCTTTTGAAGGCAAAGGAGCCTCATCAGGTGAAATTTATATGGGTCAGAGGGCATAACGGACATCCGCAGAATGAGCGGTGTGATAAGCTGGCCACGGCAGCGGCGGACGGAGACAATCTGATTGATGACAGGATCGGAAAATAGGCAAACAGTACCCGGATGAGGAAACATCCGTCATCCGGGTAAATTTGACTATTTCAGTTCCGGCCTGCCAGGATCCAGCACCTTTGATACGTCCAGTAAATCGGAGACGGCCTCCGGCCTGGTTTTCATCGTAAAGCCGTCCAGGTTACAGCGTGTCTGGCGGACATAGGTGTCCTTGACGGAGACAAACGCCTTTCCTGCCCAGACTCCGCAGAAGTAACGGAAGCCTTCGGACTGAAGGTAGGTCAGCTTGTCGCTTGGGTAGTCAATCTCCTCGCCGTAGGGAAAGACGTAAACATCGGTGTCTCCCACCAGACTTGCAATCTCTTCCTTCCACCGGGCAGTATCATCGGCCAGGGCTTTGTTGGAAATCTCTGCGGTATGCTTGTGTCCGTAGCCGTGGGAGGCAAACTGCCATCCGGTTTCCTTCATGCGGCCGGCGACAGTGCGGACAGCTTCACGGTCTGCCTCCAGGGTGGGACTTTCCATATCGTTTACACGGTAGCCAAGGGTCCCTTCATAACCGGTGGCTGCAATAATGCCCTTAACACCTCTCAGGGAAAAATCCGGATGCTCTTTTACAAAGGTATCCAGAATCGGAACCACGTCGTAGTCGCCGATATTTTCCTGTCCGTTCTGGTCTATGTAAAGATTTTTCACGTCTCCGTTTTCATCCAGCAGAAGCTTTTTGGGGAAGCCGTCATTTTCCATATAATCATAATAGCTGAGATCGTCTACAGAAAGCACCAGGGGAATCTTTCCTTCCGGCACAAGGGGCTGTCTGGCAGTCAGTACGGTATTGCCGTTTTCATCGGTTTTCTCCTCGCACAGTTCATGGATATCAATCAGTATATACTGATTGGCATACAGCTCCTTCAGCATGGCTTTGAATTCGTCCACAGTCGTCATCCAGTAATTATAGCCGTTTTCCATATAGTCTCCGTCAAAAGCAAGGGATGTATCCACAATCAGGGAGTGGAA
>VSNE01000284.1 GCA_009774155.1 Lachnospiraceae bacterium | reverse complement strand
ATACAGTCTATTGTACATGCACAATCATGCCTTTGATATACAGCCTGCGGGCGCAGCTAACCGGAAAAATCAAAAACGGCTTTCCAGGCTCCGCCCCATGGCGCAAAAAACATACGATTATCTTAAGAGCAAGCAGTAAAACGTGTCAAAGTATGAAAGGTGGAAGCCAAGTAATACGTCGGGAATCCCTTATTAATATCCACCACAGCGCAGCCGGTAACGGCAGGCGCGACGGTTGCCGAAAGGCAGAAAAAACGGATATTTGGCTGTATGCTAACCAATAACGCTAACCAGCCAGTCCATGAGCAGAAAAAAATCATGGACAGGATGGGAAATCACGGAACCAAGCTGAGGGAATGTAAGGCCCTCAGGGCAGGGCTGGAATCCTGCCCTCCTACGTTGAACGAGGGTGAAGGCGCAGAGACTGTAAGGCACAGGATCTTAGAAATAAGATTCAGAAAGACAGTCCAATTTCTGCCGTATATATAAAGCATACGGCAGTCTATGCTCGCTGGTAGCCAGACCGGCAAGGAGGGAACTCCAAGAAGCAGCATAGAGTGAGATTGAATATAAAAAGAGATATGCTGACTGGGAATCAACATACCTCCTGTCATTTAAAACATACTTTTAACAAACACCTTATAATACTCATCATCAAGCAGAATCAAAGACTTCTTTCCGTCTTTCCATTCAATGGCGATGAGATATTCTTTGGAGGATTTCTTCTTACCTCCTATGCCCGCAACAGCTCCAACTCCTCCAAGCAAGGCCACTCCCAATGCGCCTTTTAGAAATGAGTATTCGGATGAATTGATATTATTCTCGTCTAGAACCTGATATGAAGAAATTTGCTCTTTTATTAATGAACCCGTTGCTATTACACCAATATATTCTCTACCTGACCTCAACGTGGTTTTACTAATACACTGGCCTTTTCCTTTCCCCTCTAATACGTAATTTATTTTTTTCTTTCCCATTATAAATACTCCTTTCACATTTTACTTATAGTAACACGTTGTTAAATAATATTCAATCTTATAAACAGAAAATAGCATCCTTCAAAATGCAAATAGATGGTGTACGAAAGTCTATTGTCACTTTAGAAAAAACAAATTTTGATTATTCTGGTTTAACAGGAGAACAGCTTATTTCATTTAAAGACTTTGAGCCAGAAAATCTCCAATCCCACATCACCCAAATCAACGACATCCAATCCCGTTACAGCGCGCTGCAGCCACAGTTCAGAGATGTTCTGTTTGACACCGGAGAAGCCCAGCTATATGCACAGGCCCTTAGTGATGTAGATTCCTCACAGGCCGCACTCCTGCTCTCTACACAAGGACTCACAAACGCACAGATTCAGCGTGTATTAGCCGCAAACGGGATGACTGCAGCCGATCAGTACCAGGCGATGGCAGACGCAGGATTACTAAAGGCAAAGCAGTCCTTAACTGCTGCACAAGCCCATCAGACCCTGCAGACGGTATTAGGAACCGATGCCGATATCAACGCCGCCATGGCTTCTCTCGGACTTTCTGCCGCTGCGGGAGCAGAAGAAACGCAAACCGTCAAGCTGACTGCCAAAAAGCTCCAGGAAGCGGTAGCAAGCGGTAAGCTGACCCAGGCACAAGCACAGGAAATCGGAATGAGAACCGGTGTCCTGATCAGCATGAATGCCCAAAAAGCCATTTTCCCCCAGCTAATTGCCCGTATGAAAGCCATGGCTATTGCCATCAAAGAACAGATTGCATTAAATATCCAATGGGCAATGAGCAATCCGTTTCAGGCCCTCGCGTTAGCCGGTGTGGCATTGACCGGCGTCGCAATTGCCGCATATTCCTATTATAAGAAGCATCTTGAGGAAATCCGGCAGGAAACAGAGAAGGCCACTGAAGCTTACAAAGAAACTTCCTTATCCATCGATGACTATGCATCCAAATATAAGCAGCTGCATGACGCTCTTGCCGAAGCAAGAGGGGATGAGGAAAAAACTTATGAGATTAAAAAACAGATCCTGGAGCTCCAAACAGAATTAAATGATAAGTATGGCGACGAATACGGCAGAATTAACCTGGTCACGGATGCCTACAAGGATCAGACCTCCGCCATTAAAGCATATGGTAAGGAGGCTGCCCAGGCTTATCTTAATGAAAATGAAAAAGGCATCAGAACTGCCAAAGAAAAGATGACCGGCAAAGACCACTACAATCTCAGTTATACCGGTATTGTGTCATTTTCCGAGGAAGGAAAGGCGCTGAAAGAAATTGCGGAAAAATACGAAGCCCAGGGCGTCAGACTGTCAGACGATCTTTCAGACGGCACCCTGTTCTCTATTCATTTAGAGGCTGACCCTCAATCCGCTTACGACACCATTAATGCATTTGAAAATGATGTCCGTGAAAAGGCAGAGGAATTCGAGGATAAACATATTTTTGATGATATCCTTGATATCTCCTCTAAATCCTTAAATAGTGCAAAATCCATTATTGATGACTACGGAGAAATCTATAAAACAGCACTGCTGTCAGAAATTGCCGCAGATGACGGAGAAGGAGGAAAAGCCCAGGCCTTCCATAAAGCGACCGAAGCTGTGGAAGCATATAACGAAGCTGTCCTGAAAAGCGAAGATCCCTATAATGATAAAAATGTTGCCAGGGCAAGACAGAATCTGCAGTCCATTCAGGATGAGTTAAATGGTGAAGATTGGGAAGAATATCGCTCCGTTGTCCAGGAAGTCTTTGACGAAGCTGATACAAAGTTATTTGACTTTAACCAGCGTCTGCAGAATGACGACAGCCTGAAAGCGCTGGCCGAAAATCTGAAAGGCTTCACGAACTTAGATTTAGAAGCATTCAACCAGACGAAAGAAAATGAATCGTTTGAAAAGTTGAAAAAGTCTGCGGAAGTATCCGTAGAGGAACTGATTGACAGCTTAGTAAGGCTTGGATATGTACAAGAGAAGGCTGTTTTTGCAAAACCCCTGAAGCTTCCGGCCTTCAGCACAAAATCCTTTACCAAACTGACGGAAGACCTTTCCTCTGTTATGAATGTATACCAGAAGTTTTCCGATAACCTGTCCAAAGGAGTGTCTGTGCCCGTCGACGCCAAATCCTTGGAGGAATTATCGGATGAATTCGGGGATGTGAAGGGCTATGATGATTTTGTAACCGCATTGGGATCTTCCTCCACTACGCAGGCGCAGGCAGAAGCCATAACTAAAGACCTGATAAGCAATTACCTTGATATGAAGCTGACTCTGGGAGACTGTACCAGTTCCCAGAAAAAATATGTTATTTCGCAGTTAGAATCCATCGGGGTAACAAACGCGGCTGTGCTTGTGGAAGAAAAACTAAAAAACCAGGAAGCCGAATTATACCTGCAAAACCAGAACCTTTCTTCTATTATAAAAGATACCACTTCCTTTACAGAAGAAAAAATACAGAGCCTGTTAAGAGAAGCTGAGGCAGAAGGCTTCGCCCAAAGTGCGATTGCCGGGCTTATTGCACAGGAAATCGCGCTGAATGAACAGGGGCTGAACTTAAGCTCACAGATTGAAGAATTATATAATCTGGCGGCAGTAGCCGGTATTGCAGCATCTTCTTTAGGAAGCGCAACCGCAGGCGGTGTGGACCCCTATGCCCATGGCGGAAGCTATGATCCTGCCGCCAATATTGCACACCAGATAAAGGAAGGATTAAATGCCATTCATACCATCAACAGCATTACCACCGAGGCCGCGGCAGTCCAATATCTGGCAGGCGCAAATGAAAACCTGGCGGACGCCACCCTCGACGCGACAGAGCAGGCACT
>VSNE01000283.1 GCA_009774155.1 Lachnospiraceae bacterium | reverse complement strand
ATCTATTATAGTTGATTATTGACATATGTCAATAATTGTTTTGCGGTATTTCAGAAATCGGGCAGTATTTTTTCTTTATTATTTTGCCGGTAAAATAATTCGTAATAAAATATGTACTGCTGCATCACACCCTGGTATCCCCGATATCTGCGGTTTGGGAATCCTCTCCTGTAATGGTTCTGCATTGCCTGACGGATATGCGTATCTATGGGAAAGGCCTGCAGATGATGAAGCGCGAACAGACAGATACAGTCCGCAACCTTTTCGCCCACGCCGAACAGCTTTAAAAGCTCTTCCCTTGCCTTCCGATACGGCATCCGTCCAATCATTTCCAGATCTGTTTCTCCGGAGACCACACTCGCGGCGGCCCGGACCACATACTTGCTCCGGTATCCCAGATTGCATTCCTTTAAGGCATCCTCTGCAAGTCCGGCCAAAGCCTCCGGCTGCGGAAATGCAAAGTAGGTCTCTTTTCGGGAATTTCTACATTCTTCTCCATACTGTCTGCAGATATTTTCAATGCATCCTTTGATACGTCCTATATGGTTCTGCTGGGAGATGATAAAGCTGACAAGCATTTCCCATAAATCCTGGCGGAGAATACGGATTCCGCAGCCAAATGCCGCAGCCTCCGTAAGATATTTATCATTCGGGTTAATCTGAAGCTTATAACGGCTGTAATCATTTTCCAAATCAAAATAGCCCTTCCAGTATTCCCTGAACTCCGCCTCACTGCAGTCAAACAGGCACTCTTCACCCTTTTGCCGGACCTCCAGATATCTGCTGCCGGAAATGACCGTATAGATACCTTTTTCCCGTTCGTGCATCCGGAAACACTGCCCGGAACGGCATATCTGGGAAAGATTAAAATCCTGAATTGTTTTTGCAAGCATGAAGCCTTCCCCCTGTCGTTTTATGCAAAAAGCATAGCTGATAAAAAAGAGTTCGTCAACCGGGAAATCATTCATTTCTTTTATACTGTTTTAAATGCCGCAGGCAGTTTTACCGGGGTTTTTATATGCAGATTTCTTTTAATATATGTAAGACCAGACAGGAAGAGAGGATGCAGGCCCGGCTGATGTCCATGCGCCGGCGCATGAAAACATGCCCTTTGCATGGACACCGTCAGGAGCCTTTATAACAGGCTGCTATATGTAAGCTGAATGTGAGCCTGTGAATAAGCCCTTAATAATTTGGAGAGGGTTTATCCTAAATATGCTTTCAGAATATCTGTTTTATCGGTTTTTTCCCATGGTAAATCCAGATCGGTACGTCCAAAGTGACCATAGGCTGCCGTCTGCTTGTAGATTGGACGGCGCAGATCCAGCATTTTAATAATGCCTGCCGGTCTCAGGTCGAAGTTTTCGCGGATAATCTCCACCAGCTTCTGGTTGGAAAGCTTTCCGGTTCCAAAGGTGTCTACCATAATAGAGGTCGGTCTTGCAACGCCGATGGCATAGGAAAGCTGAATCTCGCATTTGTCGGCAAGACCTGCGGCTACGATGTTCTTTGCCACATAGCGTGCGGCATAAGCAGCGGAGCGGTCTACCTTGGTGCAGTCTTTTCCGGAAAAAGCGCCGCCGCCGTGACGGGCATAGCCGCCGTAGGTATCTACGATAATTTTACGTCCGGTCAGTCCGCTGTCTCCATGGGGGCCGCCGATAACAAAGCGTCCGGTCGGATTGATGAAGAACTTGGTCTGTGCATCCACCATGTCGGCAGGAAGAATTTCATCAAAGACATATTTTTTAATATCCGTATGGATCTGCTCCTGGGTCACATCCTTGCTGTGCTGGGTAGATAAAACAACTGCGTCAAGACGGATTGGCTGTCCGGCCTCGTTGTACTCAACGGTTACCTGGGTTTTGCCGTCCGGTCTCAGATAAGGCAGGGTGCCGTCCTTGCGGACTTTTGTAAGCTGAAGAGCCAGCTTATGAGCCAGTGCAATCGGATACGGCATCATTTCAGGGGTTTCATTGGTTGCATAGCCGAACATCATACCCTGGTCCCCGGCGCCGATGGCTTCAATTTCGCTGTCATCCATAGTGCGTTCCTTGGCTTCCAGCGCTTTATTCACACCCATGGCAATATCGGTGGACTGCTCGTCAATGGCAGCGATAACTGCACAGTTGTCAGCGTCAAAGCCGAATTCTCCGCTTGTATATCCGATTTCCCGGATCGTATCCCTTACCACCTTCTGAATGTCCACATAGGCATTGGTTGTAATCTCACCCATTACCAGAACAAGTCCTGTGGTAGTGCTCGTTTCACATGCAACGCGGCTCATAGGGTCCTGGGCCATCAGCGTATCCAGGATGGCGTCGGAAATCTGATCACAGATTTTGTCCGGATGCCCTTCCGTCACAGATTCAGAGGTAAATAATAATTTTTCCATTTGTGCTCCTTTCGATGGTTGTGTATGATAGCCGGCAGACCAGCTTTTATCTGCTCCATCTTATTTTGTGTCTGCCACGGCCTGTAAATAGTGAAAAAAGAAAGGCCCGCGTAAGCGGACCTGATAAAACTGCTCATCAAATCCTCTTATCGTTCGATTACTCGCTCAGGTTAGCACCTTCCTGCGTACAGGGGTTGCCGGGTTTCACAGATCCTATGTATCTCCACCGCTCTGAATAAGAGAAAGTTTCTCTATGGACTTTTCTTTGTTCCTCCGTATCATACATCAGCGTTAAAAAAAAGTCAAGCATTTACCGATGATTTTATAGTGTTTTACAAAAAGTTTATAAATGCCCGGAACAATCTATGTTATACTTCTAATATCTGAATGATGGAGGAACAGGCAATGAATCTGAAAACAAAACTGATCATTACCTTTGGCGTTGTCATTGCTGTCCCACTTTTTCTGATTACGGCTGTGTTTGTCGGTTTTATAAGCCTGCAGCCTGTGGAGGTGGCGACTCCTAAGACTAAGGAATTTCTCGGTGAGATGCTTTTATCGGTTATTTTGATTATGGCCATGACCAGCAGTCTTCTGATTGTGTGGATTTACCGGAGTATTCTGAATCCGATTGAGACGCTGAAAAAGGCGACCCGCAATATCCGGGACGGCAATCTGGATTTTGAAGTGGAGATTGAGGATAACGATGAGATCGGAGAGCTGTGCGCGGATTTTGAAGAGATGAGAGTCCGTCTGAAGGAATCCACGGAGGAGAAGGTGGTATTTGACAGTCAGAATAAGGAACTGATCAGCAATATTTCCCACGATCTGAAGACGCCCATTACGGCCATTAAAGGCTATGTGGAGGGGCTTTTGGATGGCGTGGCGGATACGCCGGAGAAGCAGGAGAAATATTTAAGGACCATTTATAATAAGGCCAATGATATGGACCGGCTTATTAATGAGCTTACATTTTATTCCAAAATCGACACAAACAGGATACCATATACATTCAATAAAATTAATGTGAGGGAATATTTTGACGACTGCTTTGAGGATATCGGTCTGGAGCTTGGGCAGCAGCAGATTGAGCTTGCCTACAGCAACCGGGTATCGGCAGGCGTGACCGTTATTGCAGATGCGGAGCAGATGAAGCGGGTGATCAATAATATTGTGGGAAATTCCATAAAATATATGGATAAACGGGAAAAATACATTCATATCCGTGTACTCGATGTGGGTGATTTTATTCAGGTAGAAATAGAAGACAACGGACGGGGAATTGCGGCCAAGGATCTGCCTTATATATTTGACCGGTTTTATCGGACGGATATATCCAGAAATTCTTCCAAGGGGGGAAGCGGCATCGGGCTTTCTATTGTTCATAAAATTATGGAAGACCATGGGGGGAAGGTCTGGGCCACAAGCAGGGAAGGAGCTGGCACGACG
>VSNE01000282.1 GCA_009774155.1 Lachnospiraceae bacterium | reverse complement strand
GCCGAACTTCATCCGGAAGAAGCTCTCCCCGCCCGTCCCTCTCGTCCGTCATGGAACGGAACTTGTACATTTTAAAAATCCTCTCCTTATATCCCGGACGAGTCTGAGTAAACAGCACAGGCCTTCCCAGCTTTACGGCCACCAGAACTGCCGTAATTCCCATAACCGGGCTTAGGACAACAAGCGCCGGAACCGCCAGGCACAGATCCAATATTCTTTTTCCATGCTTTTTATAAAAGCTCATCTATTTCCACAATCCTCTGATAATCCCGCAAATTCTTTCCAGATCCTCATCCGTCATTTTCGTGTCGCTCGGCAGGCAGACGCCCCGGCGGAACAGAACGGCTCCCACATTGCCGTTGTCTATATAATCATAGTTTTTAAATACCGGCTGAAGATGCATAGGCTTCCATACCGGACGGCTCTCAATGTCGCCCTTTTCCAGAGCAATCATCACATCCAGGGGACGGACCCCGCAGTTATCTGCAAGCTGAATGACGCTGAGCCAGCAGTTGGCCCGCTCGTCCGTATGCACCGGCATAAAGGATAAGCCCTCGCAGTCCTTCAGATGCTCCCGGTAATAATCGAAAATATATTTCTTCTGTCCAATCCTCTGATCCAGAACCTTTAACTGTCCCCGTCCGATACCGGCCACAATATTGCTCATCCGATAATTATACCCTATCTCCTTATGCTCATAATGGCGCGCCGGCTCTCTCGCCTGAGTGGCCCAGAAACGTACCTTGGCAGTCCGCTCCTTCGCCTTCTCCTCTTCCAGATTGCAGACCAGCATACCGCCCCCGGAGGTGGTGATAATCTTATTGCCGTTAAAGGAGAAGATTCCGTAATCTCCGAACGTCCCTGTATGCTGTCCGTGATAATAGCTTCCAAGACTCTCCGCAGCATCCTCAATAACCGGAACGCCGTGCTTTTTACAGATTTCCATAATCCGATCCATATTGGCAGGCAGCCCGTACAGATGCACCGGCATAACGGCCTTTACATCCGGATATTTTTCAAATGCGCGCTCCAGCGCTTCCGCAGACATATTCCATGTCTCATAGTCGCTGTCTATAAATACCGGAACCGCCTTCTCATAGATAACCGGATTCACCGTGGCGGAAAAGGTCAGATCCTGGCAGAATACAATATCTCCTTCCTTTACGCCCGCCGCCTTCAACGCCAGATGAATGGCCGCAGAACCCGTACACAGAGCCGCTCCGTCCTTTGCTCCCACATAGGAAGCCAGCTCCTTTTCAAATTCATTCACATTCTTCCCAAGGGGAGCAATCCAGTTGGTGTCAAATGCTTCCTTTACGTATTTCTGCTCATAGCCCTCCTCGCTCATATGCGGGGAAGCCAGATAAATGTGCGCCATAACCATGCCTCTCTTCTGCTTATTTTGTTTCCATATGGTAAGTTGGAATAATCTCCATTACTTTCTCTTTAATATCGGAACAGTCCGCTCTGGACAGTTCATCCAGTTCCTGCAGCTGACGCCGGAAAAGCTCCTCGTCAAATTCAATGGGCTTTCCAATATGAATCAGCTCATTTTCCGTACTCTGAAGCCCTTCCTCGCTCATCAGAAGCTCCTCGTACAGCTTCTCCCCGGGTCTTAGACCTGTAAATTTAATATCAATATCCTCATAAGGCCGGTATCCGGACAGACGGATCAGATTCAATGCCAGATCCAGTATCTTCACCGGCTTTCCCATATCCAGAACGAATATCTCGCCGCCCTTTGCCTGCGCGCCTGCCTGAAGCACCAGCGACACCGCCTCCGGGATCGTCATAAAATAGCGGATAATGTCCGGGTGCGTCACCGTCACCGGGCCGCCCTCCTCAATCTGCTTTTTAAATAACGGAATCACGCTTCCGTTGCTTCCAAGCACATTTCCGAAACGGACTGCCACAAACTCCGTTTCCGATTGGTTGTTCATCATCTGGATAATCATCTCGCAGAGACGCTTGGAAGCGCCCATAATATTGGTCGGATTCACCGCTTTATCCGTTGATATCAGTACAAAACGGGAGGTATGGTACTTGTCCGCCGCCTGCACCGTCTTATAAGTGCCCAGCACATTGTTTTTAATCGCCTCATTGGGACTGTCCTCCATCAGAGGCACATGCTTATGCGCCGCCGCATGGTAGACAATATCCGGGCGGTATTTTTCAAACAGATTGTTCATCCGGTGAGTATTGCGCACCGATCCAATCAATGTCACCAGATCCAGCTTAGGATAATCCCTCTTCAGCTCCTGCTGGATATCATATGCATTGTTTTCATAAATATCAAAAATAATCAGCCTTTTCGGCTCATGTCTGGCTATCTGGCGGCACAGCTCGCTTCCTATGGAGCCTCCGCCTCCGGTTACCAGTACGGTTTTTCCTGATACATAGTCCATAATACTGTCAATCTGGGTGTCCACCGGCTTCCTGCCAAGCAGATCCTCGATCTCCACATTGCGGAGCTTGGATATGCTGACCTCCCCGTTTACAAGCTGATAGAGACCGGGAAGCACCTTAAGCTGACAGCTTACCTGACTGCAGATGTCCAGAATTTCCTGTATTGCCGCATGAGTTGCCGACGGAATCGCAATCATAATCTCGTCAATATCATATTCCTCCGCCAGACGGCAGATATCATGGCGGTTTCCCGCCACCAGCACACCGCGCAGGTATTTTCCCTGTTTCCCCGGATCATCGTCCACAAGGCAGCACACATTCTGCCGGGTAAAGCGGCTGTTCTGAAGCTCCTTTAATAAAGTATAGCCGGCTTCCCCGGCGCCCACAATCATCGTATTCTTCTTTCCCGTCCTGTCCATTCCTTCCCTGCGGGACTGGATATAGCCCAGAATCCGGTACATAAAACGGAACAGCGAAATACCTGATGCCAGAACTACAAAATACATAAACGGATAGCTTCTCGGGAATTCCAGGCCGGTAACCTTCATGCCCACTGTCTGTATCACTGCAGATATCAGACAGGCTGCCAGAATATTAACCAGATCCGAAGCACTGGCATATTTCCAGATTCCCCGGTACAGCCGGCATAGCCCAAATGCCGTCAGGGAAACCAGAAGATTCAGCGGAAGATACCGGAAAATCTCTTCAATATATTCAATGGCACGCGGTTCAAAGCGGAAATTATAGCGCACATAAACCGCCAGCGGACCGGACAGCGTGATAATCAGCGCGTCCATCAGTATCAGCAGCAGAATTCTGTAAATCAGTTTTTTACTTTTCTTTTTAAACATTCGATGCTCCCAAATATAATTGTCCATATTCTGTAATAGTTTATCACCTTTACCTTTATTTTACAAGTATTACGAATTTTATGTCCGGATTCAAACATAAAACCTATGGAAAAACAGTGATATTCATTATATAATAAAATAGAAATGCTGCAAAGGGAGGAAAAACAAAATTATGAAACAAAAATCGCTAATTGCTATTGTCTGTCTGGCCGCCGTCTGCCTGACAGGCTGCCAAAAATCAGCTCTGTCCGAGTCCTGCTGGAAATCCGCAAAAAAAGCGGACAGCCTTGAAAGCTATGTCAGGGAACATGCAGACGAGATCGATGTGGAGACTCTCAAGACAGAGGCAGGCTCTCAGGACAGCACTCTGAGCCGGCAGTTTAAGGCAACTGCCCTTCTGTGCGCGCTGGAATCCCAGAGCGACCCCGGTTACCCTGTCAGTTCATCCTATGCGGACAGCTACCTGGCAAAGGTAAATACAGAAGGAGAGGAATTCTGGAAAGTCCTGGAGGAATCCTTTTACCCTCACGATGATTTCCAGTCTATATTTGCCGCTGCCGATCATCTGGACGCCCAGACACTGATCAATCTTATCAGCGGGATACCTGCTGAC
>VSNE01000281.1 GCA_009774155.1 Lachnospiraceae bacterium | reverse complement strand
CAATCATACAATTATACAGATAAAAGAAAGGAGTGAGCGGATGGAATGGCGACTGGATGATAACCGCCCGATTTGGCTCCAGCTTCAGGAGCAGTTGACACGGAAGATTTTGTCCGGCGGATATCATGTGGGGGAGAAGCTTCCCAGCGTAAGAGATCTGGCGGCTGAGGCAGGTGTGAATCCGAATACAATGCAAAGAGCGCTGACAGCGCTGGACGCGGCGGGGCTTACAGCGACAAATCGTACTATGGGACGGACGGTGACAGAGGATACTATGATACTGGAGGGTATGAGGGCGACTCTGGCGCAGGATATTATCAGGCAGTTTTATGATTCTGCTGCAGAGCTTGGATATACGAAAGAGCAGGCTCTGGAGCTGTTGAAAAGGAGATAGAGGCAGATGAGCGGAATATTGATACAATGTCAGGATGTATGGAAAAGCTATGGCAAAAGGGAGGTGCTCCGCGGATTGAGCCTGCAGCTTGAAAGCGGGAAGATCGTCGGGCTGCTGGGGCCTAACGGTTCCGGCAAGACAACCCTGATTAAGGTTTTAAACGGACTTTTGCGTGTGGAGAGGGGAACAGTCCTGATCGACGGAGAGGAGCCGGGAACCTATACAAAATCAATTATCAGCTATCTTCCGGATAAGCCTTATTTTGCAGGCTGGATGAAGGTAAGCGATTTATTTGATCTGTTTGAGGACTTTTATGAGGATTTTGAACGTGGGAAGGCAGAGGGAATGTGCCGGACGCTCCAGATTGATACGGGGCTTCGGATGAAGACGCTTTCTAAAGGCACAAAGGAAAAGGTTCAGTTGATTCTGGTTATGAGCCGGAAGGCGAAGCTGTACCTGCTGGATGAACCTATTGCAGGTGTGGACCCTGCGGCAAGGGATTTTATTCTGGGTACGATTCTGAGCAATTATAATCCGGATGGAACCGTATTGATCTCCACCCATTTAATCTCCGATGTGGAGCGGGTGCTGGATGAGGTGGCCTTTCTCCAGAATGGTCAGGTAGTACGGCAGGAGCTGGTGGATGATATCCGCGAAAAAGAAGGAAAATCCGTAGACGAGCTGTTCCGGGACGTGTTCCGGACAGTACCCTTCGGTGGAGGTGCATGGTAATGTTAGGAAAACTGATGAAATATGATATGAAGTCCATGTTCAGGACATTTGTTCCTATGTGGCTTCTGGCTCCCGTTATTTCCCTGATGCTGGGCCTGTCTGTGCGGAGTATGATTGCCTGGGAGAAAAATTCCGGGTCGGCTCTGAAAATTTCAGGATACGGAATAGGACTTATAATGATTGTTATGCTCCTGCTTTTTACAGGCGTCATGATTGGCCTCACAGTGATGACGATTCTGTTCGTTATTCAGAGATTCTGGAACGGTCTTCTGAAGGAGGAGGGGTATCTGATGTTCACGCTTCCGGTGAAGACGTGGGAGCTGATTACCTCAAAGGGGCTGACTGCCACGATTATCGCGTGTATCAGCGTAGTTGTCGGTATCCTTTCCTGTATGATTCTGACGGTTGCGTTTACGGATGAGGTTTTTTTGGAGCTGATGAGATGGTGGTCTTATATGAAAAAGGATATTGCAGGAATCGGTCCTGTATTCTGGCTGCAGGTGATACTGTCTGTTCTTTTAGTTATTGCCGGAATGGTAAAGAGCATTTACCATGTCTATGCGGCGATGTCTCTCGGACAGCTTTTTGAAGGGCACAGAGTGGTCGGCTCCTGTGTATCTTATCTGGGAATCTCTATGGTGTTTTCTGTGATAATGGTTGTTTTGTCAGTTATCATGAATCTGGTGCTTCCAAACGACTGGTTATATGATTATTATCATTATATAAACAGCAGTGCAGTCACATTCAGCGTTACGTATATGCTGTTCCTTCTGCTCGTTACCGCTGTGCAGATTGCGGTCTTCCATATCATTACGGAACGGATTTTGTCGACCAGATTAAACCTTGAATAATCATTGAAATGTCTGTACAATAGTAGTATTATTTTGATAAAACTACGAGGTACGGTAGATGCGAGAGAAAATAAGAACAAGATTATACGAGATGAGCGATGCGGATTACCGGAAGTTTTCTGCATCGCTCATTCCCGCTTCCGGAAGAGGAACTATGCTGGGAATCCGGCTTCCTCTGCTGAGAAAGTATGCAAAGGAACTGTCCTGCGGCGATTGGAGGGAGGAACTCAAGGAGCCGGAGGATCTTTTCTTTGAGGAGACAATGCTTCGGGGAATGATACTCGGATATGGATGCAGGGATATTGAAGAGCTGCTGTCTTATCTGGAGGATTTCATTCCAAGAGTGAAGAACTGGTCCGTTTGCGACAGTGTGTGCAGCGGTCTGAAGCTGACCGAAAAATATCCGGAGAGGACATGGGAGTTCTTACAGCCTTATCTTTATTCGGGGGAAGAGTTCCCGACCCGCGTGGGGCTTATTATAATACTGGATCACTTTGTAAAGCTTGGGGAAAAGGGAAAGAAAATCCCCAGAAAACGGGTGGTCGCCATGGAGGATTTACAGAGGAAAGAGGAAAAAAGCCCGTATCTGGAGCCGATTCTTAATATTCTTAACCGGGAATTTCCGGAAGGATACTATGTGCAGACGGCGGCGGCGTGGCTGCTCGCAGAGCTGTTTGTCACCTATCCGGCGCGCGCTGTGAGAGCGCTTCAGGAGCTGAAGCTGGATGTATTTACAAGGAAGAAGGCGGTGCAGAAGATACGGGAATCCCGGATTCCTGACAGGGAAGTAAAGGCTTTTTTAAAAGAAATATTGACGGATGATAAAAACCAGCAATAGGAGCGGGGAACTTACATATGGAATATACAATATATGAATTGTTGTTTTTTCTGTTTTTTTATTCTTTTCTGGGGTGGTGCATGGAGGTTGCCTACATGGCGGTCCGAACCGGGAAATTCTGCAACCGGGGGTTTCTTAATCTGCCTTTGTGCCTGACCTACGGGGTTGCGATGGATTTGCTTCTGGTAGTTATGCCCACGCTGGAAGGCGCATATTTTCTGCAGACAGTTGCCTATCTGGTCATTACGTCCGTATGTGCCCAGATGGCAGACGAGGTGTCTGTCCGGCTGACCGGGAAGCGGCTGTGGGAAAGCGAGAAGCGGTCTGTCTATTCCGGAAGGGCAGGAGGAATTTTCTATTCCCTTCTGATGAGCGGCATTGCGTTGGTGGTTCTGCTTTTGATTCATCCGGTTCTTTTCCTGCTGTGCCAGATGCTTCCAAAGCCGGCGCTTAAGCTTATGACACTGACAGCGCTGATACCGCTTCTGCTGGATTTCATAACAATTCTTTATACAGTGAAAAAACGTCCTCTTCTGGAAGAGGTACAGAGTCTGTCAAAGGAGCTTGGGGAACAGAAGAGGAACCTTGGAAGCTGGCTGTCAGAACATATCTGGCGCCGTATTCAGAAGGCATATCCGAATCTGAAAGCGGCAGAACAAGGGAAAGAGGGACAACAGGGGGATTACAGATTTGCAAAGGGACTCTGCCTGGATAAGCTGATATGGGTATTTTTCATCAGCGCCCTGGGCGGAGATTTGATAGAAACCGTTTATGTGAAGCTGACCGCAGATATCTGGATGAGCCGTTCCAGCGTGCTCTATGGAACCTTCAGCATTGTGTGGGGCGTAGGAGCGGCCCTTCTGACGCTGCTGCTCCACCGGCTTTCAGATAAGGAGGATCGCTATATTTTCCTGGGAGGATTCTTCCTGGGAGGAACCTATGAATATATATGCAGTGTTTTTACGGAGGTATTTTTTGGAACCACTTTTTGGGACTACAGCGATATGCCCTTTAATATCGGAGGGAGAACGAACCTTCTGTTCTGTATCTTCTGGGGGATTTTGTCGCTTGTCTGGGTAAAAATCTGTTATCCG
>VSNE01000280.1 GCA_009774155.1 Lachnospiraceae bacterium | reverse complement strand
TTCATTTAACTGCGCGGACGACAGCGCTCTGTCGGAATCAGCCTTCAAAAGTCCTGCATCCCTGGCAATGGCCACACCGGTCTCCAGCCGGTCTCCGGTAATCATAACAACCTGAATCCCCGCGTTTTGTACCTCCCGGATCGCTTCCTTTGCTTCCGCCCTGACATCCTCTCGGATGCCCGCCAGGCCGATAATAACAATATCGTCATTAATTTCGTTCTCTGTCAGCTCCTTTTCGGAATACCCGAAAGCCAGAACGCGCATTGCCTTCGAGGCCAGAGCGTCGATCTTGCGGTTGAGAGCTTCGGTGTCAATATCCTTTACATTTCCGTCTGCATCCAGATATTTTTTTGCGGATGCCAGCAGTCTCTCCGGCGCTCCTTTATAAAATGTCTTGCCGATGGAACCAATTCTGGCCTGACTGAATTTGTTTGTGGAATTAAAGCCCTGAAGCTGATTCGCCCGATATTCCTTATTTGCCTCCAAAGTACGGAACGTATCCTCCCCGATAAACTTCATCAGAGCCTGATCCGTTGCGTTGCCTCCGATCACTCTGTGCTCGCTGTCATACATGGACTGCGTATTCTTTCCAATGGCCAGATCTACCATTCCCTTTATCTTTCTGTATTTACTCAGTTCAGAAACAACGATGGATTTTCCGTCGGCAGTAAAAAAGTCAACGACCTCCAGCACGCCCTTTGTAATGGTTCCGGTTTTATCGCTGAACAGAATATTGAGAGAGCCTGCGGTCTCAATTCCTTCCGCTTTGCGGACCAGTACGTTATGATCCAGCATTTTGCTCGTATTCTGCATCAGCACAAGTGAAATCATCAAAGGCAGCCCCTCGGGCACTGCGCAGACAATGATGACCACAGCCAGAGAGACAGCATTCACAAGATCCTTAATAATTTCCTGAATTTCCTGTGCAAAATAGACGGACGGACCTTCTCCTGACGCAATGAAATATCCGAAATAACAGACGGCAATCACAATGGCCCCTATATATCCAAACGTGGAGATCTGATTCGCCAGCTTTGACAATTTTACCTTCAGCGGGGAATCCGGCTCATCCTCCTGCATCTCCTCCGCCATTTTTCCCATCATCGTCTTTATTCCGACCTTGCGTACATCCAGAACGCCTTCTCCGTCAAACACAACTGCCCCGCGGAATAAGGAATGCGCGTCCACAAATGTATCTCCGGTAATATCGTCCGGAAGCTCTGCGCTTTCCGGCGCTTCGCTTTTCTTACATTCCTCCGCTTCCCCATTAAGCGCGGAATTATCCACGCGTAAGGAACCCGATACGAGAATGCCGTCCGCCGGAATCTTGTCGCCGGACTGCAGCAGAATTTTATCGCCCGCCACAACATGATCTACATCAATAACGGTAATCAGGCCGTTGCGGTAAACCTTACACTGATCCTTCTTGGTATTGTCCTTTAATTCCCGGTACTTTGTATCGCTCGCAACGCCGGTTTTGGCAGACACAAAGGCCACGATAAAAACTGCCACAATCGTACCGAAGGGCTCATATATTTCCGCATAGCCGAAAAAGAACATGACAATCATCAGCCCGGCGATTGCCAGAAGAATTTTAATCATCGGGTCCCCAAAGGTTTCCTTAAACTCATCCCAGAAAGTAGTCGGCTCTGAGTCCGGGATTACGTTTGAGCCGTATGCTTCTCTTGAAGCTTTGACCTCTTCGTCTGTAAGTCCATTAAATTTCATGTCATTCCTCACAGCCCATACGCACAGATAGGAGAAATGCGCCCTGCGGGCTTTGTTTCTCCTATTGTACGGGCTTTCCTATATTTTTTTATTTTCCTTATACATAACGATTGACAACATCGCCGATGGAATTATCATTGGTTCCCTGTCCGATAGCGTTGAATTTCCATTCCCCGTTATGTCTGTAGACCTCTCCGAAAATCATGGCCGTTCTTCCGGAATAATCGTCTGTCAGATTATATCTGCACATCTCACTCTGATTTCTCCCGTCCACCAGCCGGATAAAGGCATTCCGGATCATGCCAAAATGCTGCTGTCTTTCCCGGGCCTGATAAATGTTGACAATGATAACAATCCGGTCATACTGAGCCGGCACGCGGGCCAGATCCACTATGATCTGTTCGTCGTCGCCCTCGCCCGCTCCGGTAAGATTATCTCCCATATGCTGGATCGTTCCGGATTTATGTCTCAGATTTCCGAAATAAACAATATCCTCCTTGTCCACCAGCTTCCCGTTCTGCAGCACAAAGGCAGTCGCGTCGCAGTCGATTGGCAAAGGTTTCGGGGCAAAAAAGCCTTTTTTCTGCTGAACCTCATCCCAGCCCAGCCCGATAATGACCTGGGAAAGCCCCGCGCGTTCTTTCGACAGACTGACCTTCTGGCCCTTCTGTAAACTAATTGACATCCTGTAGTCTCCTCCTTGTTTTCTCCTCTTTATCCAACCTCAACGCCATAATTTGCGCAGAGCGCGGCAAGACCTCCCTGATATCCGCTTCCGATTGCATTAAACTTCCATTCCTCTCCGTTTTTATACAATTCTCCGAACACAACCGCTGTCTCAATGGAAAAATCTTCTCCCAGGTCGTATTTCAGAAGTTCTTCCCCGTTTGTCTCATTAAAGATCCGGATAAACGCATTGTTGACCTGTCCGAAATTCTGGCGGCGCGCTTCCGCCTCATAGATCGTGGCAGTAAATACAATTCTGGAGACGCTTCCCGGCACTGCCGAAAGATTTACCTTAATCTGCTCGTCGTCCCCGTCGCCGACACCGGTCAGATTGTCCCCCATATGCTGTACAGCGCCGGAAGTATGCATCAGATTTCCATAAAAAACAAAATCACCGGAGCCGGAAACTCTTCCGTTATCCCCCAGCATAAACGCCGCCGCATCCAGATCAAAGTCACCGCCCGTATCAAACTGGTTCACATCCCAGCCCAGTCCTACCACTACCTTTGTCAGACCCGGATTTCCTTTTGTCAGACTGACCTTCTGGCCTTTTTGTAAATTAACCGGCATATTTTTTTCCTCCTTATGCTACCTCTATTCCATAGTGTCCGCAGAGCGCGGCCAATCCGCCCTGAAAGCCGCTTCCAATGGCATTAAATTTCCACTCTCCGTTATATCTGTAAATCTCGCCTACCACAACTGCCGTCTCAATGGAGAAATCCTCTCCCAAATCGTACCGGATCAGCTCCGTATTCGTAATTTCGTCCACAATGCGGATAAACGCATTGGAAACCTGTCCGAAATTCTGCCGTCTCACATCAGAATCATAGATCGTTACGGTAAAGGCGATCTTATGGACATTGGCCGGAATCTTGCTTAAATCAACCTCAATCTGTTCATCATCACCATCTCCCTCACCGGTCAGGTTATCTCCCATATGCTTTACGGCGCCGCTCCCATGCTCCAGGTTTCCATAGAAATCAAACTCCTTCTCCGTAGGACACTTGCCGTTTTCACCAATCATAAACGCCGCCGCATCCAGATCGAAATCCGCTCCCGAATCAAATGCATTGACATCCCAGCCCAGACCTACCATGACTTTCTTCAGTCCGGGATTCCCCTTGGTTCAATCAACCTTTTGTCCTTTAGATAAATTAATTGGCATCGTAAAAAAATCCTCCTTTAAATTAATTTTTTCTCTCTGGCATATGATAAGTTTTATTGAACTCTGTTTTTATCTGATCCAGTCTGATCTGATCCTCCACACGCTTCCTTCTGGCATTTTCCTGAATCTGTTTCGTCTCATCGATGCCGCTTATAATCGTGCGCCATGTGCTTTCCAGAGTTTCAATCTTAATCGAACCGCCGGAAGCGAGTCTCGCCGTTACCTTTGACTGTTCGACTGTATTGCGGGCATTCCTAAGCAGCATCTCATTGGTCTGTGCAGCAAGCGCTGCCATAGAGTCTGCCTGGATT
>VSNE01000028.1 GCA_009774155.1 Lachnospiraceae bacterium | reverse complement strand
TTCTTATTCTTCCTGCGTTCTCAGAAAATCCATCGGCTCCGCACACCCGCTTAACCGAATCCACAAGGACTGCTTTGGATGAGGAGCGCTCTCCTGCGTATTTCCCTCCCCGTCCCAGATACCTTCCACAGCCGCTTCCACATTCCTGCCGTCCGGCTTCATAATCTCGACGGTTTCTCCCACAGAGAATTTATTCCGCTGCTCTATCCGGCAGCGTCCTTCCCTGTCAGTCTCCCATACAATTCCCAGATATGTGTACTCTTTCACATAAGTATTCGTATCATAAATCTGAGCCTGTTCATCCGGCTTCCCATAAAAAAATCCTGTGGTAAACTGACGATATGTGCAGTTGGATATCTGATCCAGATACCAGGGCATATTTTTCTCATATAAAGCCGGAGACTCTGCATAGTCATCCAGCGCCTTCCGGTAAGTACGTGCAACCGTCGCCACATAGAGCGCTGTCTTCATCCGGCCTTCCACCTTCAGGCTGTCCACTCCCGCGTCGATCAAATCCGGAAGATGCTGAATCATGCATAAATCCTTGGAATTAAAAATATAGGTTCCCCGTTCGTTCTCATAGACCGGCATATATTCTCCGGGGCGTGTCTCCTCCACCACGGAATATTTCCAGCGGCATGGATGCGTGCATGCTCCCCGATTCGCGTCTCTTCCTGTAAAATAATTACTGAGCAGGCATCTGCCGGAATACGAGATGCACATAGCGCCGTGTACGAATGTCTCTATCTCCAGACTGTCCGGAATATGCTCCCGGATCTCTTTAATCTCTTTCAGGGAAAGCTCCCGTCCGGTTACTACTCTGGCGGCTCCCTGATGATGCCAGAACAGAAATGTCCTGTAATTCACATTATTGGCCTGGGTGGAGATATGAATATCCAGCTCCGGGCAAACCTCCCGGGCAATCGTAAACATTCCCGGATCAGAGATAATCAGCGCATCCGGATTCTTTCCCTTCAATTCCTCAAAATATGCTCTGGCACTGTCCAGATCCGCATTATGAGCCAGAATATTGGCTGTCACATAGACTTTCACTCCATGCTCATGGGCAAAACGGATTCCCTCCCCCATCTCATCCATGGAAAAATTTTTTGCCTTTGCGCGGAGGCCAAACGCCTCCCCGCCGATATATACCGCATCTGCCCCGAAGTTAACCGCAATCTTCAGTACCTCCAGGCTGCCCGCCGGGATTAAAAGCTCCGGATGTCTTTTCATACCTATCCCCTTTTCTATCCCTTTATGCTTACCGTTACTCCATCTCCAATGGGAAGAATGGACGTGGTCAGCTCCTCACAATGAGTCAGCATATATAAATATTTACGCATCCGCGCATGAATCGTGCGGTTTCTGCGCTCCACCGCAAAACGGGATTCAATCACATTTCCATCCTGCAGCACATTATCGGATACCAGGATTCCTCCCGCAGAAAGCATTCTCAAAAGCTCCGGCAGATAATAGATATACTGCCCCTTTGCAGCGTCCATAAATATAAAATCATAAGGTCCTTCCAGCCCTTTTAGAAGCTCCATGGCATCTCCTTCCAAAAGAGTGATCCGGTCCTCCCTTCCCGCCCGTATAAAATTCTGTCTTGCAAGCGGGATTCGTTTCTCGTATTTTTCAATGGTGGTGACGCTGCATTCCTCCGGCGCATACTCGCTCATAAGAATGGCTGAAAATCCAACGGCAGTTCCCACCTCCAGAATCCGCCCGGGCTTCCCGGCCTTCACAAGAAACTTCAGAAAGCTCTGCGTCTCTTTTCGGATCACCGGCACATGCATCTCCAGCGCTTCCTTCTCAATCTCATCCAGAAGCATGGAATTGCCCGGATTCAGGGAATTGATAAAGGCAGTCATCCTCTCATCTACTATCATTCCTCTTCCTCTGTCTCTTCAGCCTCGCCTGACATAATTTTCATCATCTCTTTCGGCGTCATAGAAGTATTCAGCATATAGCTTCCTCTCTTCAGCTTATCCTCATATTGGAACAGCTTAAGCTGAATATGGAAAATCTCCGCATTCTTCACAAGTCCCTTTCTTTCCATCAGCCGCGCCACACTTTTTGCCTCCATATCGCCATCCAGTGTCACGCTCACATCTTTTCCTGGTATTTCGTCCACAGCCACATCCGATACAACGCTGTAGCAGCATATATAGGAAAGCTCTCCCAGCCGATAGATGCCGGTTATGACTAAAATAAGAATAGCTGACCGCAGGATAAACAGTATCACTGACAGTATCGCTTTCTGCGCTTTCATTCTGTGTATCTCCCTATACCGCCTAGAGCATCAGTTCCACTGAATTTGTGATCCGGGCGTTAATCTCCTGAAGCATACGGCAGATTCTAAGCTCCTGCTCCAGATATCGTGAAACAATCGGGTTTTTTCTAAATTCCCGATATTGATTTTCAAATTCCTCCATCTGCTCGTACAGATCCTCTGCACCGCTGTTCTGAAGCTCATAATTTTTCCAGCAAAATTCTTTAATCTCTTCTGACAGGCCGGGTACACCCATTACCTGCTGCTCTGCCTCCTGAAAGCTTCGATATTCTGTGCTTTCCAAAATAGCAGCAACCAATTCTTCCACTTTATTCTTGACTGTATCCATTGTCTCTCACTTCCGATCCTCAAACTGCATTTTATCTGTAACTATCCGATCCGGAAAAATGATATATTTTCCTCATTGAAAATCAGATTGCCATACTTGTATTACACTTCCATAATAATCGGCAGAATCATCGGATTCCGCTTTGTTTTTTTGCGGATATAATCCCCGAGGGCATCCTTCATAACATTCTTCATCTTGCCCCAGTCCGTAATATTGCGGGACAGACATTTCTCCAATGCATCATAAACTACGGCGCGCGCATGCTCCATCAGATCCTCGGATTCCCTTACATAGACAAACCCTCTGGACACGATATCCGGACCGGACAGCAAAATGCTGCTGCCCTTTTCCAGAGTCAGCACAATAATCATAATACCGTCCTCCGCCAGATGCTGACGATCACGCATAACAATATTTCCCACGTCCCCCACGCCGAGTCCGTCCACAAAAATAGCGCCTGTATGCACCTTATCCACAACCCTGGCAGAATCCGCGTCCATCTCGATCACATCGCCGGACTGCAGGACAAAAATATTTTCCTTGTCAATACCAAGCTGCTGCGCAATCTGGGCCTGGGCTTTCAGATGACGGTACTCTCCATGTACCGGAATTGAATATCTCGGATGCACAAGAGAATAGATCAGCTTGATTTCCTCCTGACAGGCATGTCCGGACACATGGGCATCCTGGAAAATCACATTGGCTCCTTTGGCAGACAGTTCATTGATGACCTTGGATACGGCCTTTTCATTCCCCGGTATCGGATTGGAACTGAAGATTACCGTATCTCCCGGCATAATATGCACTTTACGGTGCAGATTCTGCGCCATCCGGGACAAGGCTGCCATAGACTCTCCCTGGCTTCCGGTCGTAATCAGAACCGTAGATTCAGGAGGATAGTTATTCAGTTTCTCTATATCAATCAGCGTATTATCCGGAATTTTAATATATCCGAGCTCTGTAGCCGTCGTAATAACGTTGACCATGCTTCGGCCCTCCACAACTACCTTTTTATTCGTTTTATATGCCGAATTAATAATCTGCTGCACCCGGTCCACATTGGATGCAAAGGTGGCCACGATAATACGGGAATTACAATGCTCAGTAAACAGAGCATCCATTGTACGGCCTACGGACTTCTCCGACATAGTAACACCCGGACGCTCTGCGTTTGTGCTGTCGCACATCAGCGCCAGCACGCCTTTTTTTCCAATCTCCCCAAACCGCTGCAAATCAATGCTGTCACCGTAAACCGGCGTATAATCCACCTTAAAATCCCCGGTGTGCACAACGATGCCGGCCGGTGAATAGATAGCCAGCGCGGAAGCGTCTGCAATACTGTGGTTTGTTTTGATAAATTCAATCCGGAACTGTCCCAGATTGATGGACTGTCCATGCTTTACCACCTTCCGCTTTGTGGTTTTAAGCATATTATGCTCCTTTAATTTTCCCTCAATCAGGGCAATGGTCAGCTTTGTCGCATAAACCGGCACATTGACATCCTTCAGAATATAGGGCAGCGCTCCGATATGATCCTCATGCCCATGTGTAATTACAAATCCCTTGACTTTGCCGATATTTTGTTTCAGATAAGTCACATCCGGAATCACAAGGTCAATGCCCAGCATATCATCCTCCGGAAATGAAAGCCCGCAGTCCACGACTATAATACTGTCTTCAAATTCAAAGGCAGTCATATTCATTCCGATCTGTTCCAGTCCGCCCAACGGAATGATACGTAATTTTGAGTTGTTAACATTCTTCAAAAAAATAACCTCCTAAATATATTTCACGTTTACAATTTTTATTTTTTCAGGCAATCCGTGCAGTATCCGTAGAGTTTTACATCATGATCCTGAATCTGAAATCCGGTCTTATCCTCTATCCTTTTCTCGAAGTCTTCCAGCAAATCCCCCTGAAAAGACATCACCCGGCCACATTTGATACATATCAGATGATGATGATGATGGCTGTCCTCATCCTCATAGACATGTCCCAGCTCATAACGCACATAACCGTCATCCAGATAAATCCGATCCACAATCTTCAACTCCAGAAGCACCTGAATTGTCCTATATACCGTAGCAAGTCCGATCTCCGGATTGCTCACCCTTACCAAATCATAAATTTCCTCTGCAGTCAGATGGCTGTCCGGCTTCTGGGAAAGCACCGTCAGTACCGCGAGCCTCTGTGTCGTTACCTTCAGGCCCTTCTCACGAAGCAGCTTTTCAAATCCTTCCCTGTCTAACTGCATAAAGCTTCCTCCTATTTTTCAATTCTTACATCTCCCAGAAGCTGACCGAAAATAGTTAAAAGCGCATCCAGCTCCTGTTCGTCCTCCACAATTTCATAGAGGCTTTCTCCTTCTTCCTCTCCGGCAGTATCCTTTAGAATCAGACATTCTCCGTCCTCCTCCTCTGAATCTGCCACAAGAAGATAATCTGCTCCGTTAATACGGGTCTGCTCCAATATAAAGAATTCGGCCGCATTCCCTTTTTCATCCCGAAAAGTCAGCATTTCCATTTATTCACTCCTGTTGCTCCTCGAATCCAGATATCCCTGCAAAATAAATACAGCAGCAATTTTATCCACATATTCCTTCCGGTTTTCCCTCCGAACCCCGATTTCCATCAGCGTACGGTTTGCTTCTACAGTTGTCAGCCGTTCATCCCACATAACAATAGGCAGACCTGTCCGCTTTTTCAGCATTTCTGCAAATTCCAGCGATTTCTCAGCCCTGTCCCCTATAGTATTATTCATATTTTTGGGAAAACCAAGCACAATCTCCTCAACCTCATATTCCCCGCACAGAACCTTAATTCTGGCAAGCGTCTGCCGGAGCTTGTTTTCCTGCGCCCTGCAAATGGTCTCCACTCCCTGAGCAGTCAAAAGAAGCGAATCACTGACTGCGACTCCAACGGTCTTGGAGCCGTAATCCAGTCCCATAATCCTCATATCCCGCTCAATCCTTTACCGTCTTCTCTACGTACACCCTCAAAAGTTCCTCCACCAGTTCATCACGCTCCACCTTCATAATCAGGCTTCTGGCCCCTTTGTGGCTGGTGATGTAAGTTGGATCTCCCGACATAATATACCCTACAATCTGGTTTACCGGATCATAGCCCTTCTCGGTCATAGCCTGATATACCAGACGAAGCACTTCCCCAACTTTCAATTCCTGGTCGGACTGAATTTTGAAATACTGTGTATTCTCCAATTTTTTCATAATTCCACGTCCTCAACTGTAGTATATCCATAGTTTACTATAATCTTCAACTAAATTCAATGGGTATTTTCCGACAACCTTCGATCCGTGTACGGGGGATTGCGGACAGACTATACAGGCTGCGTCCCGGTTCTCCCGCAAACAGTCTCCTTATCCAGCATCCTCTCTGCCTTCACCCATATCAGCTTATTTGTCAGCGCTGTCTCCCCCGGCACCGCCACCCGCACATAATCTCTCGTATATCCTGCCTGGTACATCCTGCCGTTAAACTCATACGCTTCCTCCATCAGCACTTCCACTGTATTTCCAAGCAGCTTTCTCCGGTATGCCGCGCTGTTTTCCTCCGTCATTTTCAAAAGCACACTGCTCCGCCTTGTCTTGACCTCTTCGGGCACCTGTCCTTCCATCCTGTCCGCTCTTGTCCCTTTCCTTCTGGAATATTTGAAAACATGAGTCTCATAAAAACAAATTTCCTTCAGAAATTCTACTGTTTTCTCAAATTCCTCCTCTGTCTCCCCGGGAAATCCCACAATGACGTCCGTTGTCAGCGCCGGAATCTGAAAGGCCTCTCTCAGTCTTGCACAGCAGTCACGAAATTCCTGTGTCCGGTATTTCCGGTTCATACGCTTCAAGGTCTCGTCACAGCCGCTCTGCAGGGACAGGTGAAAATGAGGGCAGAGCTTTTCCACTGCTGCAAGCCTTCGGACAAACGCCTCCGTCATAATCCTCGGTTCCAGGGAACCAAGCCGGATTCTCCTGATCCCTCCGATCTTGGCAGTCTCCTCAATTACCGTCAGCAGCGTCTCTTCCTCCGATGCAAAATCTGTGCCATAGGAGTCCAGATGAATGCCGGTCAGCACAATTTCCTGATACCCGTTATCTGCCAGACGGTTCGCCTCCATAAGAATATCCGGCAGTCTGCGGCTCCTGACCCGCCCTCTTGTATAGGGAATGATGCAATAGCTGCAGAACTGATCGCACCCATCCTGAATTTTCACATATGCCCGGGTATGCTCTGCGGTCCGGCTCAGGCTCAGCCCTTCGTACTCCCTTTCATGGGTCATATCATGAATTCTGCCCGGCGAATGCTCTTCCTCCCATGCCTTTAATATCTCAGGCAGATTCATTTTTTCATTGTTTCCAATCAGAATATCCACGGTCTCGTCCTGGAGAAGCCCCCGGCCCGCCGCCTGGACATAGCATCCGGCGGCCACTACAACCGCGTCGGGATTTCTGTGCTTTGCCCGGTGCAGTATCTGCCTTGACTTTCGGTCTGCCATATTAGTGACACTGCATGTATTGACGATATAAATATCCGCCCTCTCCTCAAAGGGAACAATTTCATATCCGGTCTGCTCCAGAATCTCCTTCATAGCTTCTGTTTCATAGAAATTCACTTTACATCCCAGATTGTGCAGAGCCGCCTTTTTCATAATTTTCCTCCCGTAACAATAATCCTGTTTTCTGCCGATAATTCTTGACTTTCTCCCCGCAAGTCTTTAATATGTTAAATAGAATGAAATCAATTACGAGGAGGAACGTTCAATGAAAACCGTTCATATTTCTTTAAATTCTATTGATAAAGTAAAAGCATTCGTCAATGAAATCACCAAGTTTGACAACGATTTTGATCTGGTATCCGGTCGTTATGTCATTGATGCCAAATCCATTATGGGTATCTTCAGCCTGGACCTATCCAAACCAATTGAACTGAATATTCATTCCGAGAATAATGCGGAGGAAATCCTCAGTGTTCTTGCGCCATATATTGTTGATTAATGATTGGATGGACAAGGCTGCCGTACAAACGGCAGTCTTTTTTGACGGTCTGTAAGGAGGAGCAGCCTATGAAATCTCAATTATTTCCTCTGACGCCAGCGCCTCCGACATCAGCTCATCGATCCTCCCGGAAAGAGCCTTTTCGGATTTCCGGATCAGTTCCACCCGGGGCTTTGTCACCGGATGCTTTGCCACAAAGGTAGTGCAGCAGTCCTCATAAGGCAGGATCGATGTCTCATAGGTGTCAATTTTCTTCGCAATTGTAACAATGTCCTCTTTGTCAAAGGCAATCAGCGGACGGAATACCGGAATCAGGCATACGTCATTGGTTGCCACAAGGCTTGGCACGGTCTGACTCGCCACCTGTCCGATGCTCTCTCCGGTAATCAGCGCCAGACATCCCGTATCCACTGCAAGCTGCTGGGCAATCCGCATCATATAACGGCGCATTATGATCGTCAGCTCATCACGGGGACACTCATCATAAATATACATCTGAATATCCGTAAAATTGATCACGTGCAGGCGAATGGAGCCTGCATATCCCGCCACCTTTTTCGCCAGATCCACGACCTTCTGCTTGGCGCGCTCACTCGTATAAGGCGGGGCATGGAAATAAACCGCGTCAATACAAACTCCCCTCCTTGCCACCATATATCCTGCCACCGGACTGTCAATGCCGCCGGACAAGAGAAGCATGGAGCGCCCGTTAGTGCCAAGGGGCATGCCTCCCGGACCCGGGATCACTTCCGAGTAAATATAAATATTTCTGCGAAGCTCAATATGCAGCATAATATCCGGCTTATGCACATCTACCGTAAGATTCGGAAATGCGTTCAGAATCCGTCCTCCCAGCTCTGCATTGACCTCCATGGATTCCATCGGAAAATTTTTATTCGCACGGCGGGTATGAACCTTGAAGGTTTTTGTCTCCTTCCCATACATATGGCCCATGTAGTTCAGAACCTCCTGTGCCAGAGCCTCCGCTCCCCGGTCCTCCGCAATTACAACCGGGCATATCCCGACGATACCGAACACCCTCTGCAGGGCGCTGACTGTTTCCTCATAATCAAATGCGCCTTCCGCCTCCACATAGATACGTCCCTGTTCCTTCGTAATCCGGAACGCGCCGTCTACGCCGCATAATACCTGCTTCATTCTGGCCACCAGCGCATCCTCAAAAACATAGCGGTTTTTGCCTTTTACACCGATTTCTCCATATTTTATTAAAAAAGCCTGAAACATTTCTTTTCTCCTTCCACTCCTCTATCGGCGCACATACCGGCGCAGTACCGGCAAAAGTCCTGAAAGCGCCTCCAGACAGTAATCTATCTCTTCTTCTGCGGTTTCAAAGCTGAAGCTGAACCGAAGCGTACTTTCTAAAAGCTCCTTTTCCACTCCGATGCTCTGAAGTGTGCGGCTGACCGAGGGCTTATTGGAAGAACAGGCGGAGCCTGCGGATACATAGACGCCCTTTTCCTCCAGCGCATGCAGCAGCACCTCGCTGCGTATATCCCGGAAGCTGACGCTTACAATATGGGGCGCGCTCTCTCTTCCTGACTTTCCGTTTATCTTCGTCCCCTCCAGCCCCCGGATACCTTCCGCAAACCGTTCCTTCAGTGCATAAAGACGCTCCGTCTCTTTGTCAAGATTCCGGTAACAGGCTTTTGCCGCTTCCGCGATTCCGGCAATTCCCGGCACATTCTCGGTGCCGGAGCGCAGTCCCCTCTGCTGTCCGCCTCCGAACATTACAGGCCGTATTTTCACCTTTTCGTTTACATAGAGCAGACCGCTTCCCTTGGGACCATGAATTTTATGTCCGCTGACTGACAGAAGATCAATCCCCTCCCTTTTGGGATAGATCCGGTATTTTCCATACGCCTGAACGGCATCCGCATGAAACAGTGTTCCCGGATTGTTCTCTCTGACAATACGGGCAATCTCGTCAATTGGCTGTACTGCGCCGATTTCATTGTTTACATACATTACCGATACGAGAATCGTTTCATTGCAGAGCGCTTCCTTAAGCGCGTCCAGACAGACGATCCCGTCCGTGTCCACAGGCAGATAAGTTACCTGAAATCCTTGTTCCTCCAGATATTTCATTGTATTCAGTACGGATGAATGCTCTACCGAGGAGGTAATCAGATGCTTTCCTGCCCTCTGGTTCGCCATGGCCGCCCCAATAATGGCCATATTATTTGACTCCGTACCTCCTGATGTAAAATAGATTTCCTTTTCATTTACTTTCAGATTCCCGGCAAAAAATTCCTTTGCCTCTTTTACATATTTTTCCGCCTCCACACCCTTTGCATGAAGAGAGGAGGGATTGCCGTAATCCTCCCTCATAACCTTCATTACCGTCTCCGTCACGCATTCCAGGCACCGGGTCGTGGCAGAATTATCCAAATATGCCTGCATCCTTTTATTCCTCCAAACGGAACATGAGAACGGACAGGATGCAAAGCCCTGCTGTCTCTGTTCTTAAAATCCTTTTTCCCAGCGTAACAGGCTTCGCGCCTGCCTTTATGGCCGCAGCCACCTCTTCCTTTTCCAGTCCTCCTTCCGGACCGATAAAGATTCCTACGGACTGGCCTCTTCTGATACTGTCAAGCGTCTCCCGGGTTTTCTGCATGGCGCTGCTCTGTCCATCCTCCAAAAGCTCGTCCGCACACTCATACGGAATCAGCCTTACATCCAGTTCTCCCGCCTGCTTAAGAGCCTGGCCAAAGTCCACTGCAGGCTTTACCTTTGGCACAACCGCGCGTCCGGACTGCTTGGCCGCGCTTTCAGCGATTGCCTGCCAGCGTTTCCGCTTGTTCTCTTCTTTCCTGGCATCCAGCTTTGCAACACAGCGTCTGGAGGATACCGGAACAATCTCCGCAGCCCCCAGCTCTACCGCCTTCTGAATGATCAGCTCCATCTTGTCTCCCTTAGGCAGACATTGAAATAAAATCAGCCGCGAAGGAAGCTCCGCAGCCACCTCCCTCTGTTCCTGAATCTCTGCCCGGACCCACTCGTCCGCAAGCTCTGTAATCCGGCACAGATATTCATGTCCGAATCCGTCGCTGATCGTAATTTTTTCCCCGGCCTTCATGCGCAGGACATTTCTGATATGCTTTACGTCTCCCCCCAGAATCTCCACATAGTCTGTGTGTACCTGGAACGGCTCTACAAAAAAATGATACATAATCTGACCTACTGATTTTTGCGGGCTGTAACCGATACCCATTCGCCCTGATAATTGATTTCCAGCAGCTCCAGGCCTGCTGCCTTCACTGCATTTACAACTACATCTTCCTTGTCCTCGATAATACCTGAGGTAATATAGACGCCGCCCTTCTTCATCCGGCTTGCAATAACCGGAGTCAGCGGCACCAGCACCTCTGCCAGGATGTTCGCGCAAACCATGTCGTATTTCCCGCAGCCAATTTCCTTTTGCACATCATCGTCGTCAATCACATTTCCAAGTATCACGGAAAACTGCTCTTCCGTAATGCCGTTTGCTTCCATATTTTCCTTTGCCGCGCTGGCTGCGCACGGGTCCAGATCCGTGCCAAGGGCATATTTTGCCCCCAGCTTAATGGCTGCGATAGAAAGGATTCCGCTTCCGGTCCCCACATCCAGCAGCATGGTCTCAGGCGTCACGTATTTTCGGATCTGCCGGATACAGAGCTGAGTTGTCTCATGCATCCCGGTTCCGAAGGCTGTGCCCGGGTCAATCTGAATCAGAAGCTTTTCCCTGTCCTCCGGCTTAAGCTCCTCCCAGGAGGGCTTAATCAGAATATCATCCACATAGAACTGATGAAAATATTCCTTCCAGTTATTGATCCAGTCTTTATCCTCCGTCCGGGACGCTTCAATGGTTCCTGCGCCCACATCCACTCCCCAGCTCCGGATCTCATCCAGCCCGTCCTGCACCGCTGCCAGGATTGCCCCATTGTCCTGCTCCGGTTCCAGATAGAAGCTGATACGGGCAGTTCCGTCATCCGCAGGTCCTTCCGGAAGTATGTCCACGAACATCCGGGATTTGTCGCTCTCGGACAGAGGCGTCCTGTCCTCAATCTCGATTCCCTCAATACCGGCATCCATCATCATACTGCTGATAAAGTCCTCAGCCTCAACCGTCGTTGTCAGCGTATATTTATTCCATCTCACCGTCTGTTCCTCCTCTTCTATGGAAACCGCATAATAATTCGATTTTTTATCATAGCACAAAAGCAGAAGCATTTCAACATTCTCCGCATTATTTCATAAACATGCCCAATCTATTAATTTACTGCCCTTTTCTGACGATATATAAATAAAAGCTTGTAAATCCTTCCAGAGAAAGGAGATGATTTTATGTTAGGCATCAATGTCGCGGGAACAATCGGCGCCTACACAAATATGATGAAGCTGCAGATGAAATGGGAAAACAAAAAGGACAGCGGAACCTATACGGAAAAGTCCGATGAACAGAAGGACCCCACTACGCGCATGCTTGATGAGCTGAAGGAACAAAATGAAAACAGGGACTACAGCATGGAGGCAATCAGAAATAAGCTGGCCAGCGGAAAGAAACTGACCTTTGAAGAGCTGAAATATCTCGAAGAAAAAGATCCGGCTGCTTATCAAAAGGCAAAGGAGATCCAGGATGCGCAGGAAGGTTTTGAGAATGCGCTGAAAAACTGCCGGACAAAAGAGGATGTGCAGCATGTGAAGCTTCTTCATCTGGGAGCCGCCATGACAGCCGTGAACGCCGCCGACCATGATCCCAATATACCGTCCGGACAAAAGATGGCGATTATTCTTCAGGAAAATGCCAAAATGAAGGCTATCGAAAAAGTAGAAAAAGCCTTTGTGGAAAGCGGGGCATATGCTCAGCTTCCGAGCGAAGCCGAACTGAAGGAGAAGATAAAAGAGGAGCAGGAGGAGCTGAAGGAAAAAACAGAAGGCGCCGGCAAAAAGGAAACCTCCGAAACCCGGGCGGAAAACGAAGCCTCCGAAGGCAGCGCCAAAGCAGAAGGCGCGGCCGGTGCAGATGATATTCCTGAAAATAAAGAATTTGAAAAAAATACGGCGGCAGATAACAAAGTCCAAAAATCTCAGGCTTCCGAAACCCGGACAGCGCAGGCAGAAGGCAGTCCTTCAAAAGAGACGCAGAGAAGAATGCAGAGAGCTTCCCGCAGAAGAGCGCTGGACGCGTATCAGAAAACCGTTTCTGACAATCTGCCGGAAAGAGAAAAAGAAAAGCTGCGCAAAAAGGCATAGGCACTGTAAGCCGGACCTTTCAAAAGGTCCGGCTGTTTATTTATCCCAGCACCTTCTCCAGCTCTTCAATCACAATCTTCAGCGCTCTGATACGCGCATATTTTTTATCCACTGATTCCAGAATATGCCATGGCGCATAAGCGGTGCTGGTTTTCTGAAGCATCTCGTCAACAGCATTCTCATAGGCATCCCATTTTTCCCGGTTTCTCCAGTCCTCATCGGTAATTTTCCACTGCTTCTCCGGGGTGTTCTGGCGCAGGGTAAAGCGCTCCAGCTGTGTATCCTTGTCAATCTGCACCCAGAACTTGATAATCACCGCTCCCCAGTCTGACAGCTCCTTCTCAAATTCATTAATCTCATTGTAGGCGCGCTTCCAGTCGTTTTCACTGCAGAAGCCCTCCAGTCTCTCTACCATCACGCGGCCATACCAGGTTCTGTCAAAAATCGCAATATGGCCTGTCCTGGGAAGTCTGGTAAAGAACCTCCACAGATAATGTCTGGCTTTCTCATGGGGCTCCGGACTGGCAATCGGATGTACCTCATACCCTCTCGGGTCCAGAGCCTCCGTGATTCTCCTGATATTGCCGCCCTTTCCCGCTGCATCCCAGCCCTCGTAAGCAATAATAACCGGCACACGCTTTCTGTACAGACGGTTGTGCAGTTCTCCTAAATGTTCCTGCAGACGCTTCAGCTCTTCCTTATATTCTTCATCTCCGACTGTTTTATCCGCCAGGGAAATCTCAGACAGCTTCGGAAGCTTTGTAAGCGGGAACACATTCTGAAGAACAGGCACTGCCAGCGCCCGGTTCTGCATAGCAATCTCAATACCCTCTGTCAGCATCTCCATTACCTGCAGCTCCGCCCATTTCTTTGAACCGGCGTCAACCACATACCATGGAACTGACGGGGAATCCGTTGCATCCAGATAGCAGTCAAAAATATCCAGGCATTTGTCATAATGCTTATTCTGCCAGCGGTCATCGTCATTGACACGCCATTTGGTATCAATGTCTCCCTTCAGGCTGCTGATCCGCTTCCTCTGTTCCTTCTCGCTGATATGCAGAAAAAACTTCATGACCAAATAGCCGTTGTCTGTAAGCTGCCGCTCAAAACGGCGGATGCTTGCAATCCGCATATCATAGGTTTCATCATCCATGGTTCCACGAAGACGGTTCCTTGTCACCTCGTCCATCCAGCCGGAATCCATGAACACAAACTTGCCTGCTTCCGGAATCTCTGTAAAATACCGCCACAGAAACGGTTTCCTTTTGTCCTCATCCCTTATTTTCTCCAGAGATGCCACCTTGAAAAATCTTGGGTCAATATTACGGATAACCTGTCCGATTGTGCTTCCCTTTCCGGAGGTTCCCCAGCCCTCCAAAAGCACCAGAACCGGAATCTTATGCTCCTTAATCTGCATCTGCTGGCCCGACAGCTTCTCCCTTGCCGCCTTCAACCTGCTTTTCAGCTCCTCTTCTCCTGGTTTTTCTGCCAATATTCTGTTTTTCAACATGACCTTGTCCCTCCCCGATATATTTTGAATGGTTGTATTTGTATATGTATAAAAACAGGAAGGTTTACAGCCTCTGTCCGCAATCCCGGGCCGGGCGGAGAATAAACCTCTCCAGTTCCTCCATATCATCTACTACGGCTATGGCTCCTGCCCTCTGCAGCTCTCCTTTTGCCGCAAAGCCCATGGAAAGCCCCAGACACGGAATCTCAAAGGCGGCGGCTCCCTCCACATCGTGATGGCGGTCTCCTACCATAAGAATCCTCCCCCGCTCTTCCCCGGAAAGCTTCATTCTCCTCAACAGCTCTTCGATAACGTCCTCCTTCTTCGCCCTCGTCTCGTCCATTGTAGCCCCGCAGATATAGTCGAAATACCCGGCAATCTTAAAATGCTCCAAAATCGTACATACAAAAGGCTCCGGCTTGGAGGACGCAATCGCAAGAGTTTTTCCGCCTTTTTTCAGATTTTTAAGCATCCGCGGAACACCCTCTAAAAGTTCATTCTGGTATATCCCTGTTACAGAGAAATACTCCCTGTAATAATCAACGCATTTTCTTGCCTTATCAGGCGCAAAACCATAAAGCTCCATAAAAGAATCCACAAGCGGCGGCCCGATAAACACCTCCAGCTTCTTTAAATCGGGCTCTTCAATTCCCATACAGGAAAGCGCATACTGCACGCTCTTTGTAATTCCCTCTCTTGGGTCTGTCAATGTTCCGTCCAAATCAAATAAGAGCAGTTTGTAGTGTTCCATCCTTCTTCCTTTCATTCTTCATATTATTTAT
>VSNE01000279.1 GCA_009774155.1 Lachnospiraceae bacterium | reverse complement strand
TTTTCCGTATTTATTTTAATAACGTTTGATTTTTTTTGACGGCGTTTTGTCAAATTCCGTCTCCCGAACCTTCAATCGATAGACACGCTTATGCGTCGGCGCCGTCTGATTATAAGCGTCAATTATTTTCTGAAGCTCTGCCTGCAGATCCGTCAGCCCCTGCTTCTGTACGTACTCCATATCCGGGAAAATTTCCGCCTCAATAACCCCTTCCTTTTCCCGTACCAGTATTTCCTGAACCAGACGGTTCTCCCCGATTTTATTCTCCAGCTCTTCAGGCGATACATTTTCTCCGTTCTTCGTGATGATCAGATTTTTCTTCCGCCCGGTCAAATATACAAAGTTCTCTTCATCCACATAGCCCAGATCACCGGTACGAAGCCATCCGTCCGTCAAAGCCTCCTCTGTCTCCTCAGGCATCTGATAATACCCTTTCATCACACTGCTGCCCCGGACCCAGAGCTCCTGATCCACCACCTTCGCCTCGCAGTTCGGCATAAGCTGCCCGACAGAGCCTTTCCGGATATTCCAGCTTACGGTCGTACTGATAACCGGCGCGCATTCGGTCATGCCGTATCCCTGAAGAATAGTAATTCCGTATTCTCCAAATAAATCCAGCATGGCAGGAGGCAGATAAGCGCCTCCGCTGCAGATCGTATGGAACTGCTCTCCAAACACCTCTCTTTTCACGGCCTCAGGCGGCAGCCCTTTCGCATCCTCCAGCTTTTTCGCCATAGTCTCAATCATCAGCGGCACCATCAAAATAACGTTCGGACGGAACAGCCTGATATTTTTTGCCATGCGGATCAATGAATCATTGATGCAGATCACACTGCCCAGAGAAATTCCTTTCAGAATGTCCATACTGAGACAGTATGCATGATGAATCGGAAGCACGGTCATAAGCACGGTCCTTGGAGGAAATTTCATATCCAGACAGGTGGCATTCTCTGCCAGATTGCGGTGGGTCAGCATCACTCCTTTGCTTTTTCCCGTCGTTCCTGACGTAAACATGATGGTGGCCAATGTATCAGGGTCCGGCAGATATCCGCAGCTTCCCTCATGCTCTCTCAGAAGCTGTGCAAGGGACAGACTCTCGCTGTCGCCTGCTTCCTTCTGCATGGATATCAGATATTTCAGCTTCGGACAGCGCTGCTTCACAATCGCCGCCACATCTTTGCGGACTTCATCAATTACGAATACCGTCGCATCCGCACGATCCACCAGCTCGCACATCTCTTCTGCCGGAAGGGATACATCCAGCGGCACCGCAACGCTTCCGCTGTTCACAATCCCCAGATATGCCGCAATCCAGGAGTAGGAGGTCATCCCCGTAACAGCCACATGGCCTCCCTGCTCTCCCAGCGCCTGAAGGACGCAGGAAAAGCTCTCGCTGTCGCGCTTCAGGTCCGTATAGGATTTTGTCTCTATTGTGTCTTTCTTTATTTTATACCGTATAGCATCCATAGCTCCATAGCTTTTCTCTGCCTGTACGATAATTTCGCGAATAGTGCTGTCCATAGCCTCACCTCTTCTTATTCCGCAGACAGTTTTGTCATATAATCGACAGCTTCCTGCACGGTACGGATTGCAGAAACCTCCTGCTGGTCAATCTCCACGTCAAACTCATCCTCCAGCTCGCCGAGCATACTCATAAAGTCAAAGGAGGTAAATCCCAAATCTTCCATAAAGCGGGACTCCGGACGGATATCCCCGGGCTCCACTTCCACATAGTTGCAAATAATATCTGCCATTTTTTCAAACATGTTGTTCTTCCTCCCGAATTTCAAAATCTTATATAAGCTTCATAATATCTCCCACTGTCATGTTGGGATTTTCCGCGCCCTTAAACATGATTTTGCAGAGGTAATAATAGAGGTATTCCAGTTTTTCCCTGGACACAGCCTTTACCTGATGTTCAAAGCTGAAATCCAATCCGTTATCCTCAGGCCGGTGCATGACGGTCAGATACATAGCCTGGGTTGTCGCTCCATTCGGATACCATTTGGTCTTATAGCGGATATCCCCCAGCTTCTCCAGCCCCTTTTCCTTCATGGTCAGCGGCTGGTAAGTAAGTGACATCGGCTCATAGGTCTGGCCGTTCGGATGAGGATATTTCTTTCCCCGGTATGCAAAATAAGACACCGGATCATAGTTTGCGTGACGGAAATACTCATTCTGCAGATCGCGGATCTCATAAACACCTTCCAGAAAAGTTTTATTTTCCGGAATAATGGTTCTGAACGGAAAAGAATGGATTCTGGTTCCGCCTGATTTCTTCTCCTTCAGAGTCGCCCGTCTGGCAATCGCTGTATTGATGGATACATCCGCATTGCTGTTCATCTTCTGGTAATAGGTACGAAGCCCCATCAGCAGGAGACATACAAGAGACACATGGTATTTTTCGCAGAAATCCAGCAGCCTTTTTGTCGGCTCCTCCTCCAGATGAAAAATATCCAGTGCAGAGTCCACAGAATCAGATACATTGATCGCCGCCCTCGCATCCGGATTACCGCTTCTTTTCCGCTCCTCATCCAGCGCGCCTGTTCCGTCAATCCCGTTATAAATCGGTTCCGGAGTCTCATCTATCAGCCTATGGAAATACTCCGCGTCCCGATCCTTTGCCCTGCAGCCAGCCTCATATGCCAAATCCTTCTGAAGCTGTTCTATATAGGACGCCATCTCCTTAGGGTATGGAATTCCCTCGTACATGGCGTTGCAGTAAAGCTCAATGATATCTTTCAGAAAACAGATCAGAGACTGCGCATCCATCGTCCGGTGATCCACCAGAAGATAGACGCCCTGGAAACCGTCGGGCATCTTTATCATAACGATCCGGTTCATGGGCGAATCCTGCGGCTCGAACGGCACCGCTGTCCATTCGGTCATGATCTGTTCTGCTTCCTCCATTGTTTTGCCTGAAAAATCAACAAACTCAATATCCCGCTCCTCTTTGGCCTCCACATACTGGTACCAGGTTCCTTCCTTGTCCGCGGCAAAGCGAAGTCTCATGGACTCGCAGCGTTCGTATGCCTTATAAATAGATTCCTTCAAAACATTCCGGTCCAGCTCTGATTCAATAGTCAGGCTTGTTCCGATGTTCAGAACCTCTTTCTTCGGGCAGAAATTCTGGTAGAAAAAATGGAACTTCTGGGCAGCCGTCAGCGGATATACCGGATATCCTTTTCTCTTTTTCATCATTTGATAATTCCTCCGATAAATTCATTCAGCGCATTTTCATAGGCAGTCATGTCCTTATAATAGCTTTCGGCATGAGCGGCCCCTTTTACAATCAGCATCCTTTTTTCCGATGCACAGTTTTCATAGATTTCCCTGCACATGCTGCAGGGGACAAACGTATCCGCATCTCCGTGGATCAGGAGAATCGGCGTCTCTGCCTTTCTCACCTCTCTGGATGCATTGCATTCGCCCAGACTATAGCCCGCCTTTCTCTTATTCACCAGACTGGCAATCTGGATCATCGGAAAGGCCGGTAAATGGTACATGGAATGGAGCACATGGGTAAACACTTCCTTTGCAGACGTAAAACCGCAGTCAGAAATGATGCCTTTCACCTGCTTAGGAAGCTTAAGTCCGCTGGCCATCAGAACCGTGGCCCCTCCCATGGAAGTTCCATGAAGAAGTATCTGAGTCTCCTCTCCGGTTCTGTGGATCAGCCATTCGATCCAGTTCAGCGCATCCATCCGGTCCAGACATCCAAAACCGATATATTCTCCCTCACTGTCCCCATGGGCGCGCTCGTCCACAAGCAGCATACTGTATCCTCTTTTCATATAATAGCCGGACAGTCCAATATAATCGCTCATGCCCCTGCTGGTATATCCATGGAAACAGATAACCGGCTTTTTCTGGTCTCCCACCGGATAACATGTGGCATGAAGTCTCAGCCCGTCACCGGAACGCAGATATACATCCTCATGGGGC
>VSNE01000278.1:1113-3961 GCA_009774155.1 Lachnospiraceae bacterium | reverse complement strand
CAAATAAGGAGGAACAACAAAAATGGCCAGAAAAATGAAAACTATGGATGGCAACCATGCGGCAGCCCATGCATCCTATGCATACTCAGACGTTGCTGCAATCTATCCAATCACCCCGTCATCTGTTATGGCAGAGGCAACAGACGAATGGGCAACCCAGGGGAGAACCAACATCTTCGGACAGACGGTTCAGGTAACCGAGATGCAGTCCGAGGCCGGCGCAGCCGGCGCAGTACACGGCGCTTTGGCAGCCGGTGCTTTGACAACCACCTTTACCGCTTCCCAGGGTCTTTTGCTGATGATCCCGAACCTGTACAAAGTAGCAGGTGAAAGACTTCCAGGCGTATTCAACGTATCCGCACGCGCGCTGGCAAGCCATGCACTGTCTATTTTCGGCGATCACTCCGACGTATATGCCTGCCGTCAGACCGGCGCAGCTATGCTCTGCGAATCCAGTGTACAGGAGGTTATGGACTTAACTCCTGTTGCTCACTGCGCGGCAATTAAAGGACGTCTTCCGTTCATTAACTTCTTTGACGGCTTCCGTACCTCCCACGAGATTCAGAAGATTGAGCAGTGGGATTATGAAGACCTGAAGGATATGGTGGATATGGATGCAATCGACGCATACAGAAAGGATGCTCTGAATCCGAATCATCCGTGCCAGAGAGGTTCCGCCCAGAATCCGGATATTTTCTTCCAGGCCCGCGAGGCATGTAATCCATACTATGATGCTCTTCCGGCAATCGTCCAGGAGTATATGGATAAAGTAAACGCTAAAATTGGAACAGATTATAAATTATTTAACTACTATGGCGCGGCAGACGCAGAGAAGGTCATCGTCGCTATGGGTTCCGTATGCGACACCATCGAGGAAACCATCGATTATCTGATGGCAGCCGGAGAAAAGGTCGGCGTTGTGAAGGTTCGCCTTTACAGACCGTTCTGTGCGGAAGCATTAGTGGCGGCTATTCCGGATACTGTAAAACAGATTTCCGTTCTTGACAGAACGAAAGAGCCGGGAGCGCTTGGCGAGCCGCTTTACTTAGATGTAGTCGCTGCCCTGAAGGGAACCAAATTCAACGACACCCCGATTTTTACCGGACGTTATGGCTTAGGCTCCAAGGATACAACTCCGGCGCAGATCGTAGCGGTATACAAAAACACAGAGAAAGCAAAATTCACCATCGGCATTGTGGATGATGTTACCAACCTGTCCCTTGAGACCGGAACCCCGCTGGTTACCACTCCGGAAGGAACTACCAACTGTAAGTTCTGGGGTCTGGGCGCGGACGGCACCGTAGGCGCCAACAAGAACTCCATTAAGATCATCGGTGATAATACCGATATGTATGCACAGGCATATTTTGATTATGATTCCAAGAAATCAGGCGGCGTTACCATGTCCCACCTGCGTTTCGGAAAGAAGCCGATTAAGTCTACATACCTGATTCATAAAGCAGACTTCGTGGCCTGCCATAATCCGTCCTATGTAAACAAATACAACATGGTTCAGGAGCTGGTTGACGGCGGCACCTTCCTTTTGAACTGTCCGTGGGGCATGGAGGAGCTGGAGAAGCATCTCCCGGGCCAGGTAAAGGCATTTATTGCAAACCATAACATTAAATTCTATGTAATTGACGGCGTTAAGATCGGTATTGAAACCGGCATGGGACCAACCCGTATTAATACAATTCTTCAGTCTGCATTCTTCAAGCTGACCGGTATTATTCCGGAGGATCAGGCGATTGAGCTTATGAAGGCTGCTGCAAAGGCAACCTACGGACGTAAGGGCGATGATGTTGTTCAGAAAAACTGGGCGGCTATTGACGCCGGAGCAAAACAGGTTGTGGAGATTCAGGTTCCGGAAAGCTGGAAGAGCGCGGCAGACGAAGGTCTGGCCTTTACGACCGCTACCAGCGGAAGAAAGGATGCCGTTGACTTTGTTAACAATATTCAGTCCAAGGTATCCGCTCAGGAGGGTAATACCCTTCCGGTATCTGCGTTCAAGGATTATGTGGACGGCACTACTCCGTCCGGTACTTCCGCATACGAGAAGCGCGGCATTGCGGTAAATATTCCTGTATGGAAGCCGGAGAACTGTATTCAGTGTAACCGCTGCTCCTATGTCTGCCCGCATGCGGTTATCCGTCCTGTAGCTATGACTGCTGAAGAGGCTGCTGCAGCTCCGGAAGGAATGCAGATGCTGGAAATGACCGGTATGCCGGACAAGAAGTTTGCGATCGTTGTATCTGCATATGACTGTACCGGATGCGGCTCCTGTGTAAATGTCTGCCCGGGCAAGAAGGGCGCTAAGGCGATCGAGATGGCAAATATGGAAGCAAATGCTGCCTGCCAGAGCGGATTTGACTATGCGGTTACTTTACCGGAAAAAGCAGATGTTATCGCTAAATTTAAAGAGGCAACTGTGAAGGGCTCTCAGTTCAAGGCTCCTCTGCTTGAGTTCTCCGGAGCTTGCGCAGGCTGCGGCGAGACTCCTTATGCGAAATTAATCACTCAGTTATTCGGTGACAGAATGTACATTGCGAATGCAACCGGATGTTCTTCCATCTGGGGCAACTCCTCACCGTCCACACCATATACTGTAAACCAGAAGGGACAGGGTCCTGCATGGTCCAACTCCTTATTCGAGGATGCGGCTGAGTTCGGATATGGTATGCTGCTTGCTCAGAATGCAATCCGTGACGGCCTGAAGGCGAAGGTAGAGGACATTGCCGCAACCGCGGAAAAAGAGGACGTAAAGGCTGCCGCACAGGAATGGCTGGATACCTTTGGATGCGGAGCTTCCAACGGCGCTGCAACCGACAAGCTGGTAGCGGCTTTGGAG
>VSNE01000278.1:0-1103 GCA_009774155.1 Lachnospiraceae bacterium | reverse complement strand
CTTTGGAGGCATGCGGATGCGAGAAAGCACAGGCAGTTCTTAAAGACAAAGAATTCCTGGCTAAGAAGTCCCAGTGGATCTTCGGAGGCGACGGATGGGCTTACGATATCGGATTCGGCGGCGTTGATCATGTGCTTGCTTCCGGCAAGGACATCAATATTATGGTATTTGATACCGAGGTTTACTCCAATACCGGCGGACAGTCCTCCAAAGCGACTCCTACGGGCGCGGTTGCTCAGTTCGCTGCAGGCGGTAAGGATGTTAAGAAGAAGGATCTTGCTTCCATTGCTATGAGCTATGGTTATGTATACGTTGCACAGATTTCCATGGGCGCTGACTATAATCAGTGCGTAAAGGCAATCGCTGAGGCAGAGGCATATCCGGGACCGTCCCTGATTATTGCATATGCTCCATGTATCAATCATGGTATCAAGAAGGGCATGAGCAAGGCTCAGACAGAAGAAGCTTTGGCTGTTGAGGCTGGCTACTGGCATTGCTTCAGATTCAATCCGGCTCTGGCAGCAGAGGGAAAGGATGCATTCTCCTTAGATTCCAAGGAGCCGACCGGAGATTATCAGGCATTCCTTGACGGAGAGGTTCGTTACAATGCTCTGAAACGTGCAAATCCGGAAAGAGCTGCTAAGCTGTTTGCTAAGAATGAGGGTGAAGCAAAAGCCAGATACAGCTATCTGAACAAGCTGAAAACTCTTTATGGAGCAGACTGATTATTGAGTATAAACAGTTAATTTCATGAAACAAGATTTTAAAAGAGCTGCCGCGGTTAAGCGGCGGCTCTTTTTAGCGTGCGCCTTGCGCGGCAGGCAGGGGAAAATAAATCTTCCCTACCCGACGATTCTGCTATTGCAGGGCAGAGAAAAACTGATTATACTTAAACTGAAGGAAACTAATAACCCCAAAGGGGAGGACAGGAGGGTCTTATGGCAAAAACAAAGGGAAGGGTGACGCTGCCAAGTGAAGCCGGTTTTCTGAAGGAGACGGAAGAGCTTCTTAGGCGCTGGGGCGCTGACGCGCTGCGGGACAGTGACGGAACGAAGCTGGATGCCCGGACGAAAGCACTGAATGCAAAAATATATACTACATAC
>VSNE01000277.1 GCA_009774155.1 Lachnospiraceae bacterium | reverse complement strand
ATAAATAAATATAGCTAATAATAACTCAAAGGATGCAGTGTGAGCCAATGCCATTGCTTAAAGAACATATTTATACCATTGATGATATCTACAGTCTGCCGGAGGGGGACAGGGCAGAGTTGATCGATGGGCGGATTTATTATATGTCGCCGCCCAGCCGCAGGCATCAGACAATAGCCCGAGAGCTTTTTTCCTCCATAAATTCCTACATTCAGTCAAACGGCGGTTTCTGTGAAACATTTTTTGCCCCATTTGCAGTATTTCTGAGTGAAGATAATATAAACTATGTGGAACCGGATATCTCCGTTATATGTGATCGCAGCAAGCTTACAGACAAGGGCTGTTCCGGCGCGCCGGATTGGATAATTGAAATTGTATCACCAGGCAGCAGGCGTACAGACTATTACGCAAAGCTGTTTAAATACCGCACTGCCGGCGTTAGAGAATATTGGATCGTTGATCCGGAGAAAAACCGTATTCTTGTTTACGACTTTGAATCCGAGAATACCGGAGATTATACCTTTTCCGATTCTGTAAAGGTCAGTATATATGACGATTTTTATATTAACTTCTCTGATATTGCCAAGCTGCTCAATATCTGATCTCAAAAGGCATGTGCTCCCCGCATATGCCTTTCAAATTATTTTCCGCTGTCCGTCTATTATGTCCGCCTGCTCAATACTATTTTATACCGGCTGTCCCGGAATGTAAACGTTTATTCCTTGAGCTTCCCGTATTTTTTATCCTGAAGTTCAAAGGCTCCCGCTTCCGGAGGCAGACGAATATATTAAGAACATATCAGGAAAGCCCTGTCAGAATCCTTTATATTACAGCGGAATATTCCCGTGCTTCTTCGGAATCCGCTCCACCTGTTTATTTTTCAGCATCTTCAGCGCCGCCACCAGACGCTTTCTGGTCTCGTCCGGCTTAATAACCTCTGTGACAAATCCTCTGGAGGCCGCCACATAAGGATTCATAAACTTTTCCTTATATTCCTGCACAAGCTGTTCTCTTGTCTCAGCCTTGTTTTCGGACTCATTAATCGCACGCTTGAATGCAATATTGACCGCGCCTTCCGCGCCCATAACCGCAATCTCCGCGCCCGGCCATGCATAGACGATGTCGGCTCCCATATTCTTGCTGTTCATGGCAATGTAAGCGCCGCCGTAGGCTTTACGCATAATAACGGAAATCTTCGGCGTCGTTGCCTCAGAAAATGCATACAGCATCTTGGCTCCGTGCCGGATAATCCCCTTATGCTCCTGCGCCGTGCCCGGCATAAATGCAGGCACGTCAACCAGAACCACCAGCGGCACATTATAGCAGTCGCAGGTACGGATAAAACGCGCCGCCTTATCCGATGCGTCATAATCCAGGCTTCCCGCAAGGACAATCGGCTGGTTTGCCACGATGCCGACGCTCTGCCCCTCAATACGGCCGTATCCCACAACCACGTTTTTTGCAAAATCCTTCTGAACCTCCAGAAAGCTTCCTTTATCAGTTATACGATCAATAACCTCCAGCACATTGTATGCTTTTCTGGAATTGTCCGGCACAATATCAATCAGCTCCGCGCAGCGGTCTGCCTGCTCCTGACGGTTCCTTCTGTTTACCAGGCTGTTCAGGGAATACAGAAGGGACTTCCTTCCGGAGCTTTCGTCCTTTTCCCTGATAACCGGGGCCTTCTCCAGATAGCTGTCCGGCAGGTAGGACAAAAGCCGTCGGACCCCTTCAAAGCAGCTCTGCTCATCCTTATAAGTAAAATGGCTTACGCCGCTCTTTTCTGCATGGATCTTCGCTCCTCCCAGTTCCTCCACTGTGCATTCTTCATTTACTACGGTCTTTACCACCTGCGGACCGGTAATAAACATTTTGCTGATGTCATTTACCATGAAAATATAATCGCAGATAGCCGGAGAATAGCAGGCACCCCCGGAGCATGGTCCGACGATCACTGCAATCTGCGGAATGACTCCGGATGCCTTGGTGTTGCGCAGGAAAATATTGGCATACCCGCTTAAAGAGTCGATTCCCTCCTCTATTCTGGCTCCGCCGCTGTCATTAATCATAATGATCGGCGCCTTCATATCATATGCCATATCCTGAATCCGCGCAATTTTCATGGAATGGTATTCCCCAAGCGATCCTCCGATCACCGTGAAATCTTCAGAAGATACAAATACGGTTCTCCCGTTTATCTCGCCGTAGCCGGTCACTACGCCGTCTCCCGGAACTCTTTTTTTATCCAGGCCGAAGTCGTCAATTCTGGACTCGATAAAATTATCTACCTCCACAAATGTACCCGGATCAAAAAGTATATTGATTCTCTCGCGGGCTGTAAGCTTGCCGCTTTTATGCTGCTTTTCAATTTTGTCCCGGCCGCCTGCCTGAAGAATCCGGTTCCTTTTCTTATCAAGTGCGCTGATGCTGTCTTTCCACATAAATCATACACCTCTTAAAGCTGGTATTTTTTCTTTGTTAATTGTTTGATATTCAAAGTATATAATCTTATCCCGCTTTTGTCAATATGTTTTGAATATCAAAATTTGATATTCAAAATAACTTCATCCCGTAAAAAGGCCGCCCGCAGAAATCCTGAGTTCTGCAGACGGCCTTTCCGGCCTCTTTACAAGCCATACCGTACTTCTATTGTCTCTCCGTCGCACATGGTCACTACGGAATACTTACTCGTATCCCACACAGAAATCTGTCTCTTTTCAAGCAGCTTCAGCGTCTTATCCTCCGCCGGCTTTTTCTCAGAACAGCAGATAACGGCCCAGGAAGGCTCTACCTGTTCCATCAGCTCATCCAGCGCCTTCTGATATCTTCCATGATGAGGCATCTTGATCCAGTCATGCTTCCAGTCCACATCCGAAGAAAGCATCTGAGCAATGCGTTTTTTTTCAATATCCCCTGTCAGCAGGAAGCTTTTCATCCCATAGGAAATATCCGCTACCAGGGACATATCATTATCATATTCCTCCGCTGTATCCTGAATGAGCCCGGGAGCCTCCGCCGGATAGACAGTCCAGTCCAGCCTTCCGATCGAAAACTGCACGGTCTCTGCGATACGCCGTACATCCGGATGGGCTTCCAGACTTTTTAAAAAGGCATAATATTCTGTCCTGTCTCCTTCATAATCCGGCATCATAACCATTTCCACATTCAGATTTTCCATAAGAAAAGAAGCGCTTCCCACATGATCTTTATCAAAATGAGTTATCATCAGAAGATCCAGCCGCCCGATTCCTCGTTTCTCCAGCTCCTGCAGCAAAAAAGGGCCGTCCTCTTTCTCTCCTGTATCCACCAGTATGGCAGTCCTTCCCTCCTGAAGCAGCAGCGCGTCCGCCTTTCCTATGGGAAAAGCAGTAATTGTAAAATACTCCTCTGCCGGTGAAGACAGAAAAAATCCTTTTCCCCATATCCAGAATCCCGGCACAAGCAATATAAGCCCTAAAATTCCGATAAAGCTCCTCCTGGCAAGCCCATTCTTATTCATAACATATCTCCTATTTTTATGCCCGGAGCGCCGGCAAGCCTCCGTTTGTCAGACAGTGGTAAACCCTTTTGCCCTCATACAGTTCTCCACCTCATAAATATCCTCCACACGAAGAATCAGAATCGGCTTCCCTGAATCCCGGTTAAAAGACAAATAAATATAGTCCACATTGATATTGCTGTCTGAAAGCGCCTGGAGCAGATGATTTAAATTTCCCACCTCATCTGCCATCTCAATTCCCATCACCTCTGTCAGACGGCATATGTATCCGGCTTTTATCAGGGACTGACTGGCCTTTTCCGGATCGGATACCACCATACGGACAATTCCGTATTCCGCACTGTCGTTTGTAACGGAACCCAGGATATTGATTTCCTCTTCTTTCAATATAGAAGTAATTTCCTTCATAGTCCCTTTATTATTTTCCGCATAAATGGATAATTGTTTTAACCTCATATTGTGGTCTGTGTTTTTCAT
>VSNE01000276.1 GCA_009774155.1 Lachnospiraceae bacterium | reverse complement strand
GCCCTTAATGACCCTAAAGACCTTAAAGCCCTTAAAAAAGCTTTAAATTTTGCTATGGAAGAAAATATTTTTGACATTCCGTCCGAGCATGAACAGAATGTATGCGGACAGTTTGATGTTTATTTAAAAAAAATTGAAAGAACGATTGGAGTGACCGTAGTTTCCCGGGACGGGAAACTAAAACTTCTGGGCAGTCAAGAGCAGGTAAAATGTGCAGGACAGGTGCTCTTAGAGCTGGTAGAGCTGTCCAGAAGAGGAAATCAGATTACGGAACAGAATGTGGACTATGCATTGTCTCTTGCCATGGATCACCGGAAGGGAGCGCTTCTGTCCATTGATGAGGATACGATCTGCCACACCGTCAGCGGGAAACCCATCAAGCCGAAAACACTGGGGCAGAAGCAGTATGTGGACGCTATCCGGAAAAACATGATTGTGTTCGGCATGGGGCCCGCGGGAACAGGCAAAACCTATCTGGCCATGGCTGTGGCGATTACCGCCTTCAAGGCCAATGAAGTGGAGAGGATTATTTTGACGCGTCCGGCCATTGAGGCGGGAGAGAAGCTGGGATTTCTGCCAGGGGATTTACAGAGCAAGATCGATCCGTATCTCAGGCCGCTTTATGATGCGCTGTACCAGATTATGGGGGCGGAAAGCTTTCAGAAAAATATGGAGAAGGGGTTGATCGAGGTGGCTCCCCTTGCTTATATGCGCGGACGGACACTGGACAATGCCTTTATTATTCTGGATGAAGCGCAGAATACAACGCAGGCGCAGATGAAGATGTTTCTGACCCGTATCGGATTTGGCTCCAAGGTTGTGGTGACAGGGGATTCTACCCAGAAGGATTTGGCTTTTGATGTAAAATCCGGTCTGGAGGTTGCCGAGAAGGTATTAAATAAAGTGGAAGGCATTTCCTTTTGCAAGCTGACCAGCAGAGATGTGGTGCGGCATCCTCTGGTACAGAAAATCGTTACTGCATATGAGGAATATGACAAAAAGAATATGCATAGAAAGGAAACCGATGACGCTAAACGTAGAAAAGGAATACGGACTGGATTTAGGTCTTGACTATGAAAATATTGCCAGGCAGGTGATAGAACAGGCGCTGGAGAGTGAAGGATGCCCGTATGAGGCGGAGGTGAACCTCCTTCTGACCTCTGATGAAGGGATACATGAGATTAATCTGGAATACAGAGGAATCGATGCTCCGACGGACGTATTGTCGTTTCCTCAGATAGAATATGAAGCTCCGGCGGATTTTTCCTGGGCGGAATCACATGAGACGGACTGCTTCCATCCGGAGACGGGAGAACTGCTTTTAGGAGACATTATTGTATCGCTGGACAAGGTTGTGGAGCAGGCCGAAAAATATCGCCATGGCAGGAAGAGAGAATTTGCTTTTCTTATCGCACACAGTATGCTACACTTGTTGGGATATGACCATATGACGGAGGAGGAAGCGGCTGATATGGAAGCCAGACAATCCTCCGTTCTGGCCTGCCTGAATATCAACAGGTAGGAAAAGCGGATATATGAAAAAACGGAAGACCGGGGTTTTGCTTATACTGATCATTATGACGGCAGTAATCTGCAGCCATTTCGATCAGACTGACAGTCCTTCTGTGGAATCAGAGGAGCCAAAAGAAGAGGGAGAGACGGAAACGGAAGAGGAATCAGGGGAAGAAGACGGCGGTTATCTTTATCCGGTGATTAAAGAACATAAGGCAGAAGACGGAAAGGTCCACAGTTATCTGACCGGTGCAAAAGTGGACGCTTCTATTGGCAACCGCAGACCCATAGCGGTTATGATACCGAATAACAGCGCAGCGCAGCCTCAGTATGGGATATCAAAGGCAGGCGTTATTTATGAGGCGTGCGTGGAAGGACGTATTACCCGTCTGATGGGAATTTTTGAAGATTTTGACGATCTGAATTATATCGGACCGGTTCGTTCCAGCCGTGATTACTATGTATATACGGCTCTGGAATATGATGCCATCTATTGTCACTGGGGACTGGCAGTGCCGTATGTGGCAGAGCTTTTGAACAGTGACAGGGTAGACAATATCAGTCAGGCGAACAAGGGAGTGGACATACCGACTCCGATTGCTTTTGACCGTATTGCAAGACCGGGATATGCCACAGAGTTTACAGGCTATCTGTTTATCGACAGACTGAAAAAGGGTGTGGAGCAGCGGGGCTATTCATGGAATTATGAGGATACCTTTATTCCGAAATTTACCTTTGCGGCAGACGGTACAAAGGCAGATTATGAGGACATGCCGGATGCGGCGGAAATTTATCCGGGCAAAGGAGACAATAAAGGCGGATACGGCGGAATCAGGGCTTATTTTAAATACAATGAGCCGGACAGGCTTTATTACCGCTTTCAGCACGGCGGAAAGCATATTGACGAGCTGGACGGCAGACAGCTTGCAGTCAGCAACGTCGTATTCCAGTACTGCCACGGGGAGGTGCGGGATGCCCACGATTATCTGGCATTCGGCGTGCACGGAGAAGGAAAATGCATTGTGTTTACAAACGGAAAGATGATTAAAGGAACCTGGCAGCGGTGGGACGGCGACGATTCACCGGCAAAATACTACGATAATAACGGCAATGAAATTATTTTCAACCAGGGTAAAACCTGGGTCTGCAATATCTGGCAGGAATATGGGGAATTTGTTTCGGTGGATGCAAATCCGGTTGAATTTTAGCAGTGCAAAGCCCGGAAGGTCTGTGGCTTTCACTGGCCTGCCGGAAAAAATACATATGTTAGAGGACTGAAAAAAGCATGGAGAAAAAAAATCATAAGCAAAAATCCAATTATATTGTACAGGGGAGCATCCTGGCGGCGGCATCCATTCTGGTGCGGATCATCGGGCTGGTGTATCGGATTCCTGTCACAAGAATACTTGGACCGATTGGAAACAGCTACTATTCGGCGGCTTATGAGGTATATTCCATGATGCTGCTGATATCCTCCTTCAGCCTCCCTTTGGCGGTTTCCAAGCTGGTGTCCGCTCGTATGGCAAAGGGACAAATCCGGGGGGCATATAAGATATTTCGCTGTACGCTCCTATTTGCTGTTGTATCCGGAGGAATCGGTTCTCTTCTGATTTTTTTCGGCGCAGATTTTTTCAGCAATGTACTGGTAAATACACCGGAGAGCAAGCTGGCCCTTCAGGTACTGGCGCCTACAATTCTGATTGTTGCCGTGATGGGCTGCATGAGGGGATATTTTCAGGGGCTGGGTTCCATGCTTCCTACGGCTGTGTCCCAGATTGCGGAGCAGATCATCAATGCCGCGGTCAGCATTGGAGCCGCATGGATGCTGTTCCGTTATGGTTCCAAAATCGATGCGCTGCTGTCTACGAAAACAGCCGCCTACGCTTACGGCGCGGCGGGAAGCACGCTCGGCACCGGACTTGGCGCCCTGGCCGGTTTTCTGCTTCTGGCGTTTCTGATGCTGGCATACAATTCGGTTATGAAGCGCAGACGTTCCAAAGATCGGTATGGAAGCAGTGAATCTACAATAGAAATCTATTATCTGCTGATTATGACGATTCTTCCGGTTATATTGAGTACGGCGGTTTACAATATCAGCGGAATTATTGATCAGGGAATTTTCAAACATCTGATGGCCTATAAAAAGTATGACAGTATGAAGATTGACGAGCTATGGGGAATTTTCAGCGGGGAGTACAAGCTTTTGACTAATGTGCCGCTGGCGGTTGCTTCAGCAATGGCTTCCTCCACGATTCCGGCGCTGACCAGGGCAAGAGTGAACAAGAACCGGAAGGAGATGCGCCGCAAAACAGAAAATTCAATTCGTTTTGTTATGATTATCTGTATTCCGTGCGCAGTTGGGCTTTCTGTGCTGGCGGAACCGATTATTCAGCTTTTATTTGGAGCAAAGGATCATATTCGGATATCCTCAAGCCTTCTTCAGATGGGAACTCTTTCCGTTGTGCTTTACGGAATGTCCACGCTGACGAACGGCATTCTTCAGGGC
>VSNE01000275.1 GCA_009774155.1 Lachnospiraceae bacterium | reverse complement strand
CTCGGACAGATGGGGAACGAACCGCGGAAAAACCGGATGCAGGTTTATATAGACACAGGCGGCGGGTTTTCGGAGGCTGACAGCTATTGGATCGATACGGAGCCGGATAAACAGGGCGTGATTCATCTGGAGCTGCTGCTCCCCCAGGGGGTGCGCGCCCTTCGGCTGGACCCGGCGGAGGAAACCTGTCTGGTAAAAGTAAAAAGACTGCTTGGCGAGCTTGGAGGCGCGTATCCCCTTGACTATGTGCACAACGGACGGGAGCTGGAGGAACAGGGTATCCTGTATACGACGACGGACCCGCAGATTACGGTGCCGCAGATTGTGGACGGGACAGGAAGGCTCTATGGGGAATTCACTGTGGAAAGGCTCTGCCCGGATACCGCGTATGCGTGCATGAACCTTCTGAATCGGGTGCGGGCAGCGGAACGGCTTTACCAGAGCAGACCCTTTCGGCTCCTGAAAAAACTGAAAGGGATATTCCGGAACTGACGGGCAGGCGGAAGAAACCACGTTCACGATGATAGGATAGAGGGATTAGCTCATGAGCAAAGAACATCGGCAGGCAGAGCTGCCTGCACACAGAGATAAACGTTTTGACCGGGTGAGGGATACCTGGTACTGGAAAGCAAGCAAGCCTCTCAGGGTTATTGTCCATTTCTTTCTGCGTATAAGGAATGCCTATGTTCATTACGGAGGCTTCAGAGGTATGTACAGACGCTGGAAACAAAAGCGGGGGGAAGCCTCCAAACGGGTGGATTTCGGAACAAAGAGTTTTCCGGACGAGGCGAGAAGGAAAGCAGAGGAGGAGACCGTATTTTCCAGAGACATTAAAATCAGTATTCTTGTGCCCCTTTATAACACGCCGGAAAAATTCCTTCGGGAGATGATCGATTCGGTGCGGGCTCAGACCTACAAAAACTGGGAGCTCTGCCTGGCGGACGGAAGTGATGACAAGCATACGGATGTAGGACGGATATGCAGGGAGTACGGGAAGGAGGACGGCCGGATCGTCTATAAAAAGCTTGAGAAGAACCTGGGAATCTCCGGAAACACCAATATGTGCTTTTCCATGGCGGACGGAGATTATATCGGGCTTTTTGACCATGATGATGTGATGCATCCAAGCCTGCTTTTTGAATGTATGAAGGTGATCTGCGAAAAGGGCGCGGATTATGTCTATACGGATGAAGCCACATTTACGTCTCCGAACCTGGATGATTTGATTGTCCTTCATTTTAAGCCGGACTATTCCCCGGATAATCTGAGGGCCAATAATTACATCTGTCATTTCTCTGTATTTGACGCAAAGCTTCTGGATAAAACCGGACTGTTCCGTCCGGAATACGACGGAAGCCAGGATCATGATATGATTCTGCGTCTGACGGAGGAGGCGGGGAATGTGCAGCATATTCCGAAGATTCTTTATTATTGGCGTTCTCATCCGAACTCGGTGGCGGCGGACATCAGCGCCAAAACCTATGCAATCGATGCGGCGAAGCGTGCGGTTCATGACCATATGAGGGATTATTACGGTATGGAGGTGCAGGTGGAGAGCACCCGTGCGTTTCCGACTATTTTTCAGATTAAATATCCGATTGAAGGAAATCCGCTGATCAGTATTGTGATTCCCAATAAGGATCATCAGACAGATTTAAAAAGGTGTGTCAGCTCGATCCTGGATAAATCCACTTACCGGAATTTTGAAATCATTGTAATTGAGAATAACAGTACGGAACAGAGTATTTTTGATTACTATAAGGAACTGGAAAAAATTCCGCAGGCACAGGTGGCGGTCTATAGGGATGAATTTAATTATTCCAGAATCAATAACTATGGCGTGACCATTGCAAAGGGCGAATACGTGCTGTTCCTGAACAATGACACCGAGGTTATCACACCTGACTGGATGGAGCAGATGCTGATGTATGCCCAGCGCGCGGATGTGGGCGCGGTTGGGGCAAAGCTGTATTATGATGACAATACGATCCAGCATGCGGGAGTGGTGATTGGACTGGGCGCCCACCGTTCTGCAGGGCATACCCATTATAAAATGCCGAAGGAGCATCTTGGCTATATGGGCCGTTTGTGCTATGCGCAGGATATCACAGCAGTGACGGCTGCCTGTCTTCTTGTAAAAAGGAGTATTTATGACGAGGTGGGAGGCCTGGACGAGACTTTTACGATTTCACTGAACGATGTGGACTTCTGCCTGAAAATCAGGGAGAGAGGATATCTGAATATCTTTACTCCGTTTGCAGAGCTGTATCATTATGAATCCAGGACAAGAGGAATGGAGGAGGGCGAGAAGCTCCGCCGGTATGAAAAGGAATGCGCACATTTCCGGGAAAAATGGAAGGCGGCGCTGGATGCCGGAGATCCTTATTATAATCCGAATTTTTCATTGGATTATTCTGATTTTACCCTGCGTTTCTAGTTAAAGGAGAAGCATGAAAAGAATTGAACGGGAAAAGGTCATAAGAAATGCATATCGGAGCACGGTTCTGGCTCTTACGATCTGCTGTATTTTTCTTGGAGTTGTGCTGGTCATCCACGAGATGGCCAGAGAGTATGAAGTGAAGAACCTGAATGAGAAGCTGGAGGCGAAAGGGGTTGTTGAGAATGAGGAAGGTCTCTTTTCAAGCGTGCAGTTGTTCCTTCCAAAAGAAATTTATGTGGCTTCGGGCGTGACAATCGAGCTGTACAACAATCAGATATCCTCTCTTGGGGAGCGGATTGCCAGCTACAACGTAAAATGGACCTGCGCGGTAGGGAAAAATATGCAGCGTAAATTTTCGGTTACCGGCACGGACGAGCTGATCGGTACGTACCCGTTGATTTTTACCGTGTTTGACGACAATGGAGCTCAGGTGGTAAAAGCGTCTACGGAACTGAAAATTGTGCCTGCCCTGAAGGAAGGCTTTTCACTTCTGACTATCGGGGACAGCCTGTCCTGCAATACCGCTTTCTATGAGCGCATGGATACGCTGACAGCCAATCAGATTGTCTATATGGGAACCCGCGGTGTGGGCGGGTCGCTGACAGAAGCAAGGAGAGGCTTTTCCGCGGCTGATTATCTCAGCGATAAGGGATATGATATGGAAGAGCCCGAAGAAGAGAGACACCCATTTTACAATGAAGAGACCAGAAGCTTTGACTGGGAGTATTATAAAGATACAACAGGCTTTGACCCGGATGCGGTGGAACTGTTTTTGGGCACAAACGGACTGGATACGGACCCTGTTAAGAATGGGAACAATATTATCCGGATTGTAAAAAATATCCATAAAAATGATCCGAATCTTCCTGTTTATCTGGTTCATACACTTTATTCTGCCAATCAGGACGGAATCGGCTCCTGGAACAAGGACGGCTATGCCCTTTATGGAGACCGTTATAAATATGAAGAGGACCAGAAGGTATTTGAGCTTATGGTTTATCTGGAGGAAACCCTGAAGGAAGAAGACAGTCTGTATTTTGTTCCGGCCGGCATCTGTCATGACAGCGCCAATAATTTTGATACGAAAGAGGAGCCGGTTAACCCCCATTCGGATCTTACCATAGAGGTTCCGACAGACGCAATACATCCAGGGAGAGCAGGATATGAGCAGATTGCGGACTGTCTCTACAGCATGATCTGCGGAACAAAGGAAGGATGGAAAAAATAAATTATGAAAAAGCTGATGGAACAGATCATTAAGTTTGGCTTTGTAGGCTTTCTGTGTTTTTTTATTGACTACGGGGTTATGGTATTTCTGACAGAGGTGTTTCAGATTGATTATCTGGTTTCCAGCGGAATTTCATTTACAGTGTCGGTAATTGTCAATTATATTTTAAGCATTACCTTTGTATTTGAGACAGATAAGGATAAAAATAAGCTTAAGGAGTTTGTGGTTTTTGTTTTTTTAAGCGTAATCGGGCTTGGAATTAATGAGGCGTGCATGTGGCTTGCGGTGGAGGCGGCAGGTATTTATTATATGATTTCCAAAATCGGAGCCACGGCAGTGGTTATGGTATATAATTTCGT
>VSNE01000274.1 GCA_009774155.1 Lachnospiraceae bacterium | reverse complement strand
ATACATACACAGATCGGGCAGATTGTTATGGAAGAGAGAAAGGAACAGAATCCCTGTTCTTTGTGTGCAAAAATGCGGAAGGGCGCGTTGGCGAGGGAGGCTCTCCGGCTCGGCTGCAATAAGATTGCCTATGCGCATCACAAGGATGATTATGTAGAGACTATGCTGATGTCACTGATATTTCAGGGACAGTTTTATGCATTTCCTCCGGTGACCTGGTTTGAGGATAGCGGCCTTACTGTGCTGCGTCCTATGATGCTGACGGAGGAGGCGCAGATACAGGGATTCTGCAGCCGGTATAAGATTCCTGTAATGAAAAGTCCCTGCCCCGCGGACGGGGCGACAAAAAGAGAATATGTCAAAAAACTGCTTCTTCAGATTCAAAGGGAGCATCCGGGGGCAAAGGAGCGGATGTTTCATGCCATTACAGAAGGAAATATTCCTGACTGGCCCCGGACAGAACTGTAAGAAAATTGTAAGTTTTATCCCGCACAAAAGACAGATTTGTCTGCTACGATGATATAAGACAAACAGAGGGGGACAGATTTTATGGAAGAGATACATACGATTCTGGTGGTGGACGACGACAGAGAAATTGTAAAGGTGCTGAGCCGTCTGCTGGAGCTGGAGGGATACCGGGTATTTACAGCCTTTGACGGTATGGAAGCGCTGGAGCTTCTGGTAGCTCATAAGATTCATTTGCTTTTAATGGATGTAATGATGCCCAGACTGGACGGACTTTCTACCCTGATGGAAATCAGGAGGAAGCGGAATATTCCCGTAATTTTACTCTCGGCAAAGACAGAGGAGAGCGACAAGGTGCTGGGACTTTCCATGGGAGCGGACGATTATGTGGCAAAGCCCTTTCAGACCGCAGAGCTGATGGCGCGTATTCATTCTCAGCTCCGAAGATATATGACGCTTGGAGATGTGAAAAAACAGGAGCAGGAGGAGCATCGGCTCCGGACGGGCAGTCTTATGCTGGATACAAACGGAAAGGAGCTTTTTGTGGATGGGGAGAAGGTAAAACTAACTGCCACGGAATACAGAATTACGGAGTTTTTAATGAAACATATGGGGCAGGTGTTTTCGGCGGAGGAGATTTATTCCCAGGTCTGGAATGAGGATGCCTATGCGGTGGAAAATACGGTTATGGTACATATCCGGCGTATTCGGGAGAAGATCGAAATTGACGCGAAAAATCCAGAATATTTAAAGGTGGTGTGGGGCATTGGGTACAAGATGGAGAAAATTTAAATACGGAACCGAAGAGAAGAATCCGGTATGGAGCTTTTATGTAACAATTATATGTCTGGGATTGGTTTTGGTGGTCTGCGCCTATGCGGAATACAGCTCAGATTTCTCTGTCTGGGCCTGCAGCTTTGGATTTGGAGCGCTGGCTCTTGCCTCGCTGGCGCATCTGAATCTGACTTTGGACAATGAAAAAAAATGTGCGGTTCCGATTCGGATCATGGACAGAAAATGTCCGGATCTGATCCTGCTTGTTTTTTTAGCTGTACTGCTTCTGAGATGGAAAAGCCTGTGGCGGATTTATTATACAGCCGTGGGAGATATTTTAAACCTCTTGAATGATGCGGAAATGGTTTTTTTAGGAGCTGTGCTGATTTTTCTGGTGGTTCTGCTGCCGATTGTTCCTGCTGTATATTTTCAGATGTCTGTCACAAGACATCTGCTGAACGAAAGTCTGATAAAGTCGCTTTTTTTATACCGCCTGCTTGGCCTTGCAGGCAGGGAGATAAAAAAACTGCGGGAACGCTGGAATTGTTACCGGACAGAAAGCGTCAGAAAAGGGGAGGCCATAAAGCGCTGGAACCGCAGGCAGAAGCTTTTGGCCTTTGTTCAGTTTGCAGTTATATCCATATTTTTAAGGTATGTAGGGGCGTATTACAGCTCAGAGGACAGAGCCTTTCTCCTCTTTCTGGTGATGACTGTGTTTTTTTTGTTCCGTTTTCTTATAGAAATGTTTGCTGCCAGGGATCTGGGAATTGTTTTAAAGGAAATCCGGCATATGGCAGAGGATTCTTTTATACAGGAAACGCCGAAGCTGCCTCCGTATTCTCTGTTCCGCCCGGCGGAGGAGGAGCTGCTTTTTATTCAGAAGAACAGAAAGGAGAGCATGGAAAAACAGCTTCAGAGTGAGCGGATGAAGGTGGATTTGATTACCAATGTATCTCATGATCTGAAAACGCCTCTGACCTCTATGATTGGATGTATTGATCTGCTGAAGCAGACAGAGGGACTTTCGGAGGAAGCCGGGGATTATGTGCGTCTGCTTTCCGCGAAGGCGGAAAAGCTAAAGGAAATGGTACAGGATGTGTTTGATATGGCAAGAGCGACCAGCGGCGGCCAGGACATGAATATCGAACGTCTGGATATGACCCGGCTGATTCGGCAGACCATGGCCGATATGCAGGATCGAATCGCCGCATCGGAACTTATTTTCCGCGTCAAAATGGATGAAGGGGAGCTGCCGTTTATGGGCGATGGAAAAAAACTCTACCGGGTTTATCAGAATCTGATTGAAAATACTCTGAAATACTCCATGGCGGGAAGCCGGGTATATGTTGAGGTTCAAAGGACAGGGGCAGAAATCATAACCTCCATAAAAAACACTTCGGATTATGAGATGGATTTTGGGCCTGAGGAAATTATGGAGCGTTTTACCAGAGGAGATAAGAGCAGGAGCACAGAGGGCAACGGGCTGGGGCTTGCCATAGCGAAAAGTTTTACCGAAGCATGCGGGGGCAGCTTTCGGCTGACACTGGACGGAGATTTATTTAAGGCGGAGACTTCGTTTGACTGTCTTTGCCTTTCAGAAGAGTGAAGAAGCGGCAGAAATGTTTTCGACAGTTTTTTCATGAATCGGAAAAAATTGCTGGACTAACGAATCAATTTATGAGAAAATAGCTGTATATATGAGGTTCTTTTATGGCCTAATATGATAATTTGAAAGGAGTTTCAAACAAATGATTTATTCACGTGAAGTAGAAGAAATGTGTCCGGTAGCTCAGGGCGTTCATCACGGCGCTGCTCCGATTCCGGAAGAAGCAAAATGGGTACAGGCAAAGGAAGTCAAAGACATCTCCGGTTTTACACACGGAATTGGCTGGTGCGCTCCTCAGCAAGGCGCATGTAAGCTGTCTCTGAATGTAAAGGAAGGTATCATCCAGGAAGCGCTGGTTGAAACGATCGGATGTTCGGGAATGACCCATTCCGCGGCTATGGCTTCTGAGATTCTTCCAGGATTAACCGTTATGGAAGCTCTGAATACCGACCTCGTATGCGACGCAATCAATACCGCTATGAGAGAATTATTTTTACAGATCGTATATGGCCGTTCTCAGTCTGCATTCTCTGAGGATGGACTTCCGGTAGGCGCAGGTCTGGAGGATCTTGGAAAAGGACTTCGCTCTCAGGTTGGCACTATGTATGGCACTCTGGCAAAGGGACCCCGTTATCTGGAGATGGCGGAAGGCTATGTTACCGGTATTGCGCTGGATGCGGATGATATGATTATCGGATACCAGTTCGTATCTCTTGGAAAGATGACTGACTTTATCAAAAAGGGCGATGACCCGAACACTGCATGGGAAAAGGCAAAAGGCCAGTACGGCCGTGTAGCGGATGCGGTTAAAATCATTGATCCACGTAAAGAGTAATTCGAGGAGGTAGACGAAAATGGCATTGTTTGAATCATATGAAAGACGTATTGATAAAATTAACGCTGTATTAAACAGCTATGGGATTGCTTCTATTGAAGAAGCAGAGAAAATCACCAAGGACGCAGGTCTGGATGTATATGCTCAGGTAAAAGCAATTCAGCCGATCTGTTTTGAGAACGCTTGCTGGGCTTATACGGTAGGAGCTGCGATTGCGGTTAAAAAGGGCTGCAGAAAAGCTGCTGACGCTGCCGCTGCAATCGGTGAGGGGCTTCAGGCATTCAGTATTCACTGTTATGTTTAGGATACCCGTAAAGTAGGTCTTCGACACGGCAATCTCGGCTAAATG
>VSNE01000273.1 GCA_009774155.1 Lachnospiraceae bacterium | reverse complement strand
CCATCATATGACAGCCGATTAAGCTCTTTCAACTTTACCGGATTTTAAGCAAGAAGTGCACACATACATTTTCTTTGCTCCGCCGTTTACCTTCACTTTTACGGATTTCACATTGGATCTCCACATTTTGCTGGATTTTCTATTGGAATGACTCACATTATTTCCAAAGTGAACACTTTTGTCACAAATTGCACATTTAGCCATCATTGCACCTCCTTAGATATATTTGAATCCATGAGGACTCACAACTTTTATTATTCTAACAGATGCAAGTGAAATTTGCAAGCAAAATTTTACTTTTTTTTCAGACTATTTCAAAACAATCCATAAGACGCATCCGCAATATTGCGGATTACAGTAAACATAAGCAGAACTGCCAGAAAGACGGACATACCGGTATTCTCCCACCTTTTCCATACCACGGCATTCCCTTCTATATAGCCTTTTATAGCTCTGCCCAAAAGCCATACAAGAAACGGACTGAAAATAAAAAGAACAGGATGGCTGTAAAAGGCAAGCAAAAGGTTTCCTTCAGCCATAGCCGTCAGCATATGCGTAACGCCGCAGCCCGGACACTTCACATGAAAAATATACCGGAACAGGCAGGGTATGCCTGTTCCGGTATATCGTACGAATCCGTAATATCCTGCCAGAATGAAAGCTCCCAGACAAACATTTAACGTCCGCCTTCCTCTCATTCCCATTATGCCAGCTTGTTCAATTCATTCTGAATCAGTGCAAGCGCAATAATTCCGCCGAAAAGATACAGAATCAGATAGAGGATGCCTCCGTTAGAAGCAGCCATTCCTCTGCTTGTTTTCGCCTGATCCAGCTTTTCTCCGCACTTATATGCCCAATAGAATCCATAGATACCGCAGGTAACTAATGTAAACACAAGAGCCATTACGCCGGATGTTCCGCTTTCCCCTGCCGCCGCGTTTGTTTCGTCAGTCAGGCATACCAGCCAGTAAAGTTCATAGATACCGCAGGTAATCAGTGAAAAAATAATACACAAGGCAATGCTTCTCTGTTTGATCATAACATATCCTCCTTCGTACCTTTTATAAAGTATATTAATATTTCCGAATTAATATACCACTTTTATAAGCGATACGCAATACTATTTTTCACCGAATACCTGTTTTTTCAGCCTAAGCCCTGTGGGGGTGGCGGCCAGGCCGCCCTGCGCGGTTTCTTTGAGCGCGCAGGGAAGCATGTCTCCAACCTGGCGCATGGCCGCCACGCATTCATCCACCGGAATCTTGCTCTCAATACCTGCAAGCGCCATTTCCGCAGATGTGAATGCAATGGCAATGCCTGATACATTCCGCTTGATACATGGAATCTCGACCAGGCCCGCTACCGGATCACACACAAGGCCAAGCTGATTTTTAATCGCTATGGCACAGGCATGCGCCGCCTGCGACGGGGTTCCTCCCGAAAGCTCTACCAGAGCCGCCGCCGCCATAGCGGAAGCCGAGCCGCACTCCGCCTGACAGCCGCCCTGCGCGCCTGCAATAGAAGCCTTTTCTGCAATCACCATACCGATTGCTCCCGCTGTAAACAGCGACATAACGGCTGAGCGCTCATCGCATCTTCCTTCCTCCAGCATAGAGACTACCGTACCCGGAAGAATCCCGCAGGAGCCTGCAGTGGGCGACGCCACAATCTTACCCATGGCGGCGTTATACTCTGATACCGCAATGGCGCGCGCCATGGCATGGTTCAGAAATTTTCCGGTCAGTCCCCCCGTTTCGGCATAGGCTTCCATTTTAGCCGCGTCCCCGCCGGTCAGTCCGGAAGCGGAACGTAAATCAGGATTTTTCCCCTCATGTACAGCATCCATCATCACATGGAGATTTTTCTCCATATGCGCGTATAGTTCCTCTTCAGAAGTCTCCATTTGTTCTGCCTGGTCAGCCAGAGCCAGGGCCGATATGGTAGTATGCGCCTGCTCTGCAGCCGAACAGAGCGCTTCTATGGAATAATATTCCAGCATCTGTCTGTCCCTCCTTAAATTGCGCGGATAAGCACAACATTAATAACATTTGGCAGAATCCGAAGGCTCTGGATCAGATTGTCCGATACATCGCCGTCCACTTCGATCGTCATAACTGCCTCCCCGCCCTTTTTGGGTCTGGATAAGCGGAAATTGCCGATATTGGTTCCGGAATATGCCATAAAGTTTGTAACTGCCGCAATCGTTCCCGGCTTGTCATAATGAAGCACAAGCAGGGTGTTATACTGTCCGGTAAAGGATACGGACATTCCGTTAATCTCCGAAACGAGAATGTTACCGCCGCCGATGCTGGCTCCCTGTATGACACAGCCGGCGCCGTTCTCGCCTTCCAGACTGATACGGGCCGTATTCGGGTGGGCTCCCGGAATATCCTCCTCTGTAAAGGAAAACAAAAGTCCCTCCTCCTGAGCGATTGACAGGGAACGGCGGATACGCTCATCGTCGGAATGCATTCCCATAATTCCTGCTATCAGTGCTTTATCTGTACCGTGTCCCCGGTATGTATGGGCAAAGGAGCCGGAAAGCTGAATCTGTGCTTTTACCGCCCGTTCTCCAAGAATTTTCCACGCTACGCGTCCCAGCCGTACTGCCCCTGCCGTATGCGAACTGGACGGCCCGATCATAACAGGGCCAATAATATCAAATACGTTCATATATTCCCATCCCCTGCTTTTTTCTTACTTTTTAATCCATTTCTCATAGATCGTGTTTACGATCACACCGATGGCATTGTCTCCTGATACATTACAGGCAGTCCCGAAGGAATCCTGAGTAATATACAGCGCGACCATAATTGCGCAGATGGGCCCGTTCGGATCTCCTGCTTCCGCGCCGAATACCATATACAGGAACGGAAGCGCCGTCATGATAGAGCCTCCCGGGGCTCCCGGGGAAGCAACCATGGCAATTCCAAGGGTCATGATAAACGGTATGACTGTGGCAAGGCTGATCGGAAGCTGATTCATCAGACAGACCGCGGTCGCACAGGCGGTGATGGTAATCATGGAGCCCGCCATATGTATATTGGCGCACAGCGGTACCACAAAATTGCGGATCTGCTCGGACACCCCGTCATTTTTCGCACATTCCAGGTTAACCGGAATGGTAGCCGCGGAAGACTGAGTTCCCAATGCCGTAGTATAACCCGGAATCTGATTTTTAATAAGGGTAAGCGGATTCTTTTTACTTACGGTGCCTGCAATGGTAAACTGAATCACAATGCAGATCAGATGCATAGCAATGACAACCAGAAATACTTTCCAGAGAATGCTTAAAATGGCAAAGGTTTTTCCTGATTTTGTCATATCCGTAAAGGTACCGCATATATAGAGAGGCAGTAACGGAATAATAACCGTATGCAGCACCTTGTCAATAATGCCTGAGAAATCCTTCATACCATTGTACAGGCTGTTGCCGATTTCTCTGCCCCGCATATTGGACAGGCACAGGCCGAGAACAAATGCCAGCGCAACCGCAGAAAGCGTGTCCAGAAGCGGCTGAAGCTGAATGCTGAAATAAGAGCTCAGAGAATTATCTGCCGTGGCGGCAATCTGCTCCATTGCCTCCGGACTCATAAAACTCGGAAACAGGCTTTCTGCCACCAGATAAGAACAGGAGCCAGCAATCAGCGTGGAACCATAAGCAAGACAGACAGTAATGATAAGCAGTCTGCCCGCGCCCTGACTGAGATCTGCGATTCCCATAGTGACATAGGCAACAATCATCAGAGGAATAATAAATTTTAAAAATGTGCTGAACAAACCTGATGCGGTGACAATTACCCGGCAGAATCCTTCCGGAAGAAACTGACCGATTAAAATACCAAGAATGATCGCGATGATAAGCTTCGGCACAAGGCCCAGTTTTTTCTTTTCCATAGTATTTTTCTCCATACCTTTTTGTAGTGCGACTCCCCCGCTCCCCCTCGGAGCTTGGCATATTTCCGGCGCCGTTTGAAACTTGCACAGTCCGTCTGAGACGTAAAAAATCGCTATAAGTGTATTTCTCTGAAATACACTTATAGCATAACGT
>VSNE01000272.1 GCA_009774155.1 Lachnospiraceae bacterium | reverse complement strand
TTGTTTATAAGAGAGATCAATATTCGTACCTTTTGTACAATATTATTCGTCAATATTCACAATCGCTTTCAAAGATGTTATACTTATAAAAAACAGCCGTTGGAGGAACAATCTATGATTCCCTTTAAACTAAATATGCAAATCCTATACGATGCATTTTCCGATGTCTATTTACGGGTTTTTCTTCATGTTCCCAAGGATATTCCCTGCCTGGAGGCAGTCCGTCTCTACAGGAAAAACAGCGCTTTTGTCCCGCGCTACGTATATATGCTCAGACCGGAGGAACTTGGAAGCCTGCCCGTTTCCCTCCAAAATATCAGTTTTATCTGCATTGGAAAAACAGATATCTGCCAAATTCCTCCAGGCTGTTCTGTACTCATTGTAGAAGACAGCGAGGACTTTTCCGAGCTGTTCACCCTGACCCAGAATATTTTTGAAAAATACCAAAGCTGGAACCAGGAACTTCATGCTGCTCTGTCCGGCAGCCGCCCGCTGGATGCCATGCTCGAAGCAAGCCTGCCTATATTCAAAAATCCTATTTTTGTCCACGATACAAACTTTTATATTTTATCCTGTCCCCACAGAGCTTCCGGAATGCTGATCTGGGATAAAGACTCAAGAACCGGCTGGAATATTATACCTTTAACTCTGATCCATGATTTTAAAACAGATACAGAATATCTGAATACCCTTACAACCACGGAACCGGCTTTATATTCAGCAGAGCAAAGGGGCTACCCGATTCTGAATATGAATATCTGGAACCATGGCCGCTACGAAGGAAGAGTATGCGTCGATGAACTGGAGTCTCCTATCCGTCCCGGGCAGTATCTGGCCATTCGGCATCTGACGGAGCTGATTGTATTCTCTTTACAGAACCATGACTTGTTTCAAATGAATATGGGAAATGATATTGAACAATTTTTTCGGGATTATCTGGACGGAAATATCCATGAACCGTCGCGCATTATGAAAATGCTGCAGTTCCTGAACTGGAGGCGCAACGATCGGTATCTGTGCCTGCGCCTGGAAACCAGTCAGCAGAATATACAGGCTCTTTCCTCCGCCGCTACCCTGGGGCATATAGAAACTCAAATTCCGGAAGGACATGCTTTCATCTACAAAAACGGCATTACCGTGATTGTGAATCTCTCCTATTCACATGTGCAGACCTCCGACGTTCTGAGCAGTCTTGCCATTCTTCTGAGAGAAGGGCTTCTGAAGATGGGGGCAAGCTCCGAAATTCATGATTTTATGCAGCTTACACAAGGCTGCTATCAGGCATGCATAGCTCTGGAGCTGGGGCTGGCAAGCGCCAGCACCAGTTGGTGCTATCGTTTTGATGATTATATTCTGGAGTTTTTTCTAAAGAAAGGAGGAGAAGCCCTGGCTCCCGAGCTTCTCTGCTCCAATAAGATTCTTATATTAAAAGAGTATGATGAGAACAATCATACAGATTTATATCATACGCTGAAGACGTTTCTGGAGCTGGAACGAAATGTTCTCAAGACCTCCAAAACACTTTTTATACACAGAAGCACACTCTTCTACCGCCTGGAACGCATTCAGAAGATCGCAGATGTAAATCTGGAGGACGCAAAGGAGCGGCTGGTTCTCCGGCTCTCCTTCCATATACTGGAGGGGAACGAAGACTAGACGGCAACCTATGCCTCTCTCATATAAGCGGCACAATGCGCTCTGCAGATAAGGCTCCCCTTATGCTTTCGCCATTCCTTTCATATCGGCTCTTAACCTGCCGTCCGTTTTATAGGGGCGGAACAAAAGCCATAAAAATACCGCAACCAGCGCCAGCGCTGCGATAATGCCCGGTCCAAAAGCCCCGGTCGTTGCAAAAGTGGCAAACTGATAGATACACAGGGCTGCACAATATGCAAGCAGGCACTGATAACCAATTGCAAACCATGTCCATTTTGCATTGTTCATCTCTCTCTTAATTGCGCCGATTGCCGCAAAGCAGGGCGCGCACAGAAGATTAAACACCAGGAAGCTGTATGCCGCCGCCGCCGTATAGGTTCCTGCAAGCGTTCCCCAGATTTCCTCGCCCTCCTCGGATACCTCTGCAAATCCATACAGAATGCCAAAGGTACCGACCACGTTCTCCTTTGCGACCAGTCCGGTAATTGCCGCAACGGCAGCCTTCCAGTCTCCCCATCCAAGAGGAATGAACATCCATGCAAATAAATTTCCGATTCCCGCCAGAATGCTGTACTCCATCTCCATATCCTCCAGCATACGGAACTGTCCGTCAACCCACCCGAAATAGGTGGTAAACCATACTGCAATCGTGGATAAAAGAATAATCGTGCCGGCTTTCTTGATAAAGGACCATCCCCTCTCCCACATGCTTCTGAGAACATTGGACACAGTCGGCATATGATAAGCCGGAAGCTCCATCACAAACGGGGCCGGATCTCCGGCGAACATTTTCGTCTTTTTCAGAATAATACCCGAGCAGACAATCGCGGCAATCCCTGTGAAGTAAGCGCTTGGCGCTACCCAGGAGGCCCCGTCGAACAGAGCGCCCGCAATCAGGGCAATGATCGGAAGCTTTGCGCCGCATGGGATAAAGGTCGTAGTCATAATCGTCATACGGCGGTCTCTCTCATTCTCAATAGTTCTGGATGCCATTACGCCCGGAACACCGCATCCGGTTCCGATCAGCATCGGAATAAAGGATTTCCCTGACAGTCCGAATTTCCTGAAAACACGATCCATGATAAATGCCACACGCGCCATATAGCCGCAGGCTTCCAGAAACGCCAGAAAAATAAACAGTACCAGCATCTGAGGCACAAATCCAAGAACCGCTCCCACGCCGGCTATAATGCCGTCCAGAATCAGTCCCTGCAGCCAGTCTGCACAATTCAGGCTTACCAGAACGCTCTCAACAGCCGGAGGTATGATCTCTCCGAACAGCACGTCATTGGTCCAGTCTGTTGCAAAGGCACCGACCGTAGTTACCGATATATAGTATACAAGCCACATAATTGCCGCAAAAACCGGCAGCGCCAGAAACCGGTTGGTCACAAAGCGGTCAATTTTATCTGAGACGCTCAGCTCTCCCCTCTTTGCCCTTTTGCTGCATGCTCCGATTATGGACGAAATAAAGCTGTACCGCTCATTCGTAATAATACTCTCGGAATCGTCGTCCATCGCCTCTTCCAGTTCCTTAATCACATGCTCTGCATCCGGAATATGTTTCATCTGACTTCCGATTTTATCGTCCCTCTCGAACAGCTTGATCGCAAAGAAACGCTTCTGCTCCTCCGGCACATCGCTCCCAATCCGGCTTTCAATAGCATAAAGTGCATCCTCAACTCTTTTATCAAAGGTATGTACAATCTCCTGATGAACCCCGGAGGAGGCCGCCTGGACCGCCAGCTCTGCCGCTTCCTGAATTCCGGTCCCCTTCAGGGCGGAAATCCCGACTGCCTGACAGCCAAGCTCCCTGCTCAGTCTGTCAATGAAAATCTGATCCCCCGTCTTTTTCACAATATCCATCATATTGACGGCCATCACCACCGGAATACCCAGCTCCATAAGCTGTGTGCTCAGATACAGGTTACGCTCCAGATTCGTTCCGTCAACAATATTTAAAACAGCATCCGGGCGCTCTGCAATCAGGTAATTTCTCGCGACCACTTCCTCCAGTGTATAGGGAGACAGAGAATAAATACCCGGAAGATCCATGATGATGACATCCGATCGCCCCTTTAGCTTCCCTTCCTTCTTCTCAACCGTCACACCCGGCCAATTTCCCACAAACTGATTGGAGCCGGTTAATGCATTAAACAATGTTGTTTTGCCGCTGTTAGGATTTCCGGCAAGTGCAATTTTCATCGACATTTTCCCTCCTGTTGGTTAGCTTTTACTAACCTATTGTTTTAAAAACAAGCTGCCGATGCAGCCTTTCGTTTTACATCTTTTCTATTGTACCTCAATCATCTGAGCATCTTCTTTCCTAAGAGACAGCTCATATCCGCGAACCGTCACCTCCACCGGGTCCCCAAGCGGCGCCACCTTGCGTACATAGACC
>VSNE01000271.1 GCA_009774155.1 Lachnospiraceae bacterium | reverse complement strand
GTCGAAATAGCATTATATATTTCCTTTCTTTTTTTTACAGGAACCGGAATTTTGACACCTGACTGCATTTCTACCTCATACCCTCTTAAGGCTTTGATATACCTGCAGTTTACTACAAAGCTTCTATGTACCCTTACAAAATCCGTACCCAGCATTTTTAAAAAATTTTTCCATTCTATCCGACCGGATATAGTTCCGTCAACCGCACAAATCATCGTGTTATGATCCTTTGCCTCCGCATATTCGATTTCCGTTTCCGAGAGAAAATAGATGTGTCCTTTGTTATCTTTAAACAGGATTTTTTTATACCTGCCTTCATATTTTTTTATAAAATCCTGCACATACTCATAAGAAAGTCTGCCAATCCTGTGAGGAAACCTTTCCCCTTCCTCCAGATATCCGATTGGCTGGGAGAAATGAATATGCAAAACCCTGAATTCTTTCCCTTCCAGCCTCCACATAAGAGTAATTCTGTGCTGCTCCTGAAAAATCTCGCCGCAGTCCCTATCTGCTGTTACCAAATATCTGCCTGCCACTGTACACGTATTGGTATCCCTCTGTATACACCAAAACTCCTGAAGGAGTATATGGCATCTGGGAACCATGTTCCCGGAGTCATACAGATATTCTGTCACTTCCTCCCTTCCCTGAAAAAATTCACTGGCCGCCGCGCCGATCCATATTACATCCTGCGCCAGCTTCTGTGCTGTATAAATGTAGTTGTTTTTCCAATATTGGGAAACAAACTGATGTGTCTCAGCTATTGCTTCTTCTATCCTTTGTTTATGCATAAAGAACCCCCGGTAAAAAATCATTCTGTAAAAAGGCACATCTATATTTTACCATGAAATCCCATATACTCATAAACAGAAAAAACATTTTAAACAAAAGATTGTGTATAATTCCTTTGACTTTTTACAGTCTGTCAGCTTTCCTCTTCAGCAGGCTGTTAGGCAAGGATTCAAAACAGGCAGAATATCGTTGAGAGATCCTTTTTTTTCTGCTATACTGTACTCTAAAAAAGACTGCATTTGTTGACAGCAAATGACAGACGGAGGTGCAATATGCAGATTTCAAGCAGATTTACAATTGCTGTTCATGTACTCATATGTATTGAAACGTTTAAAAATGACCATAAAGTAACAAGTGATTTTCTTGCATCCAGTGTAAATGTAAATCCCGTTGTAATAAGAAGGCTCCTGCAGCAGTTAAAAAAAGCCGGTATTGTAAAGGTGGTACGGGGCAGCGGCGGGACAGACGTGGAAAAGCCCTTAAATGAAATTACATTACTTGACATATATAATGCTGTGGAGTGTGTGGAGGAAGGGAAACTTTTCCATTTTCACGAAAACCCCAACCCTCTCTGCCCTGTAGGAAAAAACATTCATGCCATTTTAGATATAAGACTTGAAAAAATTCAGAAAGCAATGGAAAAAGAGCTGGAGTCAGTAACGATACAAGATGTTATGAAGGATACCAAAAAACTGATAGAAGCCACGCAATATAACTATTGACATTACAACGTTTTAGTGATATAAATATAGATGTATCAAATAACGTTACAACACGAAACGGAGGTCGTATAATGGCAAATTTTAACAAAGTAAGCGTGGCGTCGGACGCAAGAACAGAACTTCATGACAAACTTTCCCTAACCGGAGCAGAAATAAGCATTAATAATCTTCCGGCAGGCGCAGGCGTGCCTTTTGTTCACTCGCATAAGAATAACGAGGAAATCTATGCAATCCTTACCGGAAAAGGCAAGGCTGTTATTGACGGGGAAACCGTAGAGCTTGCAGCCGGCGACTGGATTCGCATTTCTCCTGCTGCAAAACGTCAGTTTTTTGCGTCAGAAGATACGGCAATCAGTTTTGCCTGTATCCAGGTAAAAGAGAATTCCCTTGAAGGCTATACAAAAGATGACGCAGTAATGTAGGGGCATAAAAAGCACAGTATATAGAATATAACAGATTTACAGCGGACTGAAACAAAAGCATCTCATTTCGAGGTGCTTTTGTACATTTCTAAAAATGCTTTCTTAATCTACAGTTGGTCATAAAAGTTCTCCCTGGTTCCGGCCATAACCACAACAACCACCTTATCCTCCAGATACTCTACTGTATATGCCAGCTCATAATTTGTTTTATTGTAATAAATATCATATCCATACACACCGGACAGAGCTCCGGTTTTAGCTTCTCCGACTGTATAGTCCTCCCGAACCTTATCAACTGCTTCCTGATACAGCATCTTCAATTTCTTATCCTTCAGTTTTTTGATAAATTTTGCTGCAGGCGGAAGAAAGCGTACCTCTGTCATTTCTCATCCAACCAGTAATTCCGGCGAGCTTGCATATGTGGTAACCTGCAATGCAAATCCAAACCTTCTACCCATGCCTGAACTGTCTACTCGGAAGCACTGGATGAAGACCGCTCTCCCTCCAGCCAGTCTGAACTGCTAATAGAATTTGCCAGGTCTATCCAAAATGCTAATAAAGAGTAAATCTATTGGCAGGCAAATGAACAGGTAAAAATACCGTATTAGCAAAAAAGAAAAAATCTGGTGTTTGAGGAGCTTCAAAATGGGAGTTTTATTAGCAGAAAAACAGGCCGGATTATTTGAACATCCGACCATTTAACTCGTATTAGCATGCAGGTTCGATTTTCAAACGTATTAGCATATTAGCAAATCCGAGTTTTGACGCTGAAATGAAGAAAGCCGAAAACCCGCTAAAATCAAGGCTTTCGGCTATGTTTCCAGCGTTCCCGAGGTGATTTGAACACCCGACCTACCGCTTAGGAGTTAAAAGGGCTGTTTCCACGCAGGTTCAGCCTAATCCTTGTGGTATCTCCAAGTCCAATAAAATCAACACTTTTGAACCTTTCATTTCCACCTAAGAGCACCTACGTCCACCTCATAACGGTATGATTCCCATAGTCGTATTAGCAAAATATTAGCAGTTTTTCAATGAAGGTGCAAGTGAAACTTCTACGTTCACTTTGCATTTTCGAACCTACCTGCTTATTTTGCTCTTTTGAAGGAGAAAAATTATGCAATCATACCAATTAGAAATGAAACAGATTGTGGATTATCCACGCTGCCGGATATACCGGCAGTTTATCCAAAACTTAATGGCAGATCGAAGCATTCGCACTGGCGGGGGCTCCGGTCTTTTTTATTATACGGTACTTTGCAACTATGCAAATTTCCGTACTTCTTATCTCCGCATAGACGGTATCGGCTATACTGTATACCCCGGTGAGTGGATCTGTACTGTGAAGGAACTGGCTGCATGGTTCCGTACCCGTTTCCAGCGCCAGGCAGTCTCCATCCTGGATGAACTGCAGAAACGCCATCTGATCTCCTATCTTTTCCTTGACCGTGGAAAGGTGGTCAAATACAAGATCCGCGACTGGAAAAAGCATAATACCGTGTTGGACTACAACTGCCCCTGTCAAAAAGATACGGGCTTTTTCTTTATGCCCACTGTGGTTGCGACAGAACTGGTCAGCGCCGGCCGCTGCTCCGAAATGGATATCCTGCTGGATCTGTGGATGTCCGCTGTTTACAATGACAGCCAGGTACAGGGTTCGGAGATTGGCCCGGTGGTCTATTTCCGCAACGGCACCGGCTCCCCGCTGGCGGCTTACAGTGAAATGGCTGTCCGCTGGGGCATCTCCAAAGCCACAACAGGGCGTGTGCTGAAAAAACTTGCTGACATGGACTATATCTCTTTAATGTCATTCCCCGGAAGAACGGGCAGCGTGATCTATCTGCACAGCTACCTCTCCACTATGTTCCAGATATCAGATGTCCTTGTTGATAAGGAGGAGGTTGCCATGGTCCTGAAAATCAATCTTACACTGCCGGATGAAATGGATGAAACAGATCCGCAGGCAGATTCCGCTGTTAAAGAGCATGAGATATGCGTTTCAGAGGAATTATCCAGCGTTTCAAAATCGAACATGGAAGCTGTCATCACAAAAATGGCGCAGATCCTTGATGCACAGGGCATTTCCTGTTTCCGGTGCCCGAAATCCATATATAAGTTATATCCTTTATCT
>VSNE01000270.1 GCA_009774155.1 Lachnospiraceae bacterium | reverse complement strand
GCCCTGTATTGCGCCTATATCTGGCGTGTGGAGCATTTAAACCATAACTGGAACAGATTGATGACCATGCCGGTTCCGGTCCGGGATATATTTTTATCCAAGCTGATTCTGGCGCTGCTCTGCACAGTGGCGCTGCAGCTATGGGTGTGGGCGCTGTTCGTTATGTCCGGTAAGGCCGCGGGGATTCCCGGGATGCCTCCTGTACGGATTCTGCTCTGGCTTTTGAGAGGAAGCATCGGAGGGATGAGCATTGCGGCCCTGCAGCTTGTTCTGTCCATGGCGCTTCAAAGCTTTGCAGTTCCCATTGCCCTGGCGCTTCTTGGGAGCATTCTGGGCCTGATGGCAAGCAATGGGGGGCTGGGCCTGTTCTGGCCCTATTCCCTTATGATGATGGGAATGAATGCAAACAAGAGCGAGGATATGATAGGAAGCCTGGCGGGCTTTGGAATCAGCTCGGCGGTGTTTTTGCTGCTGTTTACGGGAATCGGAATCTGTTATCTGAAAAAAAGAGATATTACCGCAGGATAAATTTAATACTGTTTTTCAATCTCCTGTACCTGTCCATACAGCCATTCGTTCACCGGGGTAGGAATCCCGTGCTTTTTCCCATAGGAAATAATCGTGCCCGCGAACATTTCCACCTCCGAAGGGCGTTTTGCAATCCTGTCCTGTCCCATGGAAGGAGTTCCGTCAGAGGAAAGTGTACGGATAATCTGATCGTATTCGGTCAGGTCTGCTTCCGAGAGAGAAACTCCTTCCGCATTGGCGACAGCGATCACCTCCCTCATAGCGCCGAGCATGGTGTCCCGCTCCTTCCCTTCCCGCCATACGTCGCCGTAGGTGCAGGAGTAGACCATACAGGTCTGGTTTACTCCCACATTCAGCATAAATTTACTCCAGAGTCTGTGAAGGATATCCTTCTCTGCCCGGTGGGGAAGCGCAATGCGGCTGAAAAATTCGCATACCCGGTCCAGGCCGGGCTGCTGTGTCTCTTCCCGGATTCCGACAGCGAGGATTCCCATTTTTGTATAGGTCAGGCGGGAGCCGAATTTCATAGCGTCCATGCCCTGGGCCACCGTATAGATAAGACGTTTGGCGCCATAGCGGGCTCCGATAATTTCTTCGCTGGAAATACCGTTCATCACAGACATTATCACAGTGCCGGGTCCGACGCTGCTTTCCATGATATCCAGCGCCGCGGCCAGTCCGGTAGCCTTGACTGCCACAATCAGGAGATCCGCAGGCTGTGCTTTCCGGGCGGGAACACACTGAAAATGCAGCTCCTCATTATTACAGTAAACCGGGGCGGCTTTATATTTTTCATAGCGTTTTTCGTCCATTACATAGCTGATATGGTCAAATCCGATTGCCCTGGCAATATGGGCTCCGTAAAGAATGCCCAGCGCGCCCATTCCGATGATGGAAACCTGTTCTATTTTCTTCATAATCCTTTTCTCCTTATCTGTGCAGTTAAATCTGTTACCAGTATAAGTAATAAATTCCACGGATGCAAGAAAATTGAAGCTTGAGTCTCTGTAAAATGTAGTCCGTGAATATCGAAAGGACCCTTGCAGAAAGAGAGGCTTGCACAAAAAGGAAACCTAGGGTAGAATGGGGAAAAATGCATTGGAGGATTATTTTTATGAACGTAATCGCAACAGACAGGGCGCCGGGCGCCATTGGACCCTATTCTCAGGGCTGTGAGGTAAACGGGATGATCTATACTTCGGGACAGATTCCTGTAGATCCGGATACGGGCAGTATTCCGGAGGGTATTGCCGCCCAGGCAGAGCAGAGCTGCAAAAATGTCGGCGCCATTTTAACGGCGGCGGGAAGCGGCTACGACAAGGTTGTAAAAACGACCTGCTTTCTTGCGGAAATTGCCGATTTTGCCGCTTTTAATGAGGTTTATGCGAAATATTTTATTTCCAAGCCGGCCAGAAGCTGTGTGGCGGTAAAGGATCTTCCCAAAGGAGTTTTGTGCGAGATTGAAGCTGTTGCCGTAAAATAGTTCGGTAAAAAAACATGCCGTTTTCTCCGGTTATACAAGGATTGGAGAAAACGGTTGTTTTAAAAAGAGAGAGGATAAAGGATTATGAAAAACAGAAAAATAAAAAATATGCTCAGGAGCTCCGTGCTATTGCTGGTCTGTCTGGGGCTGGCCGGCTGTGCGGCCGGTACTGCGTCAAAACAGGAAAAGGCAGGAGATGCAGAGGAGGCTGCCGTGAATTTCCTTACAGATATGCAGTCAGGCAGCTATGAAGCCGCGATGGCATATATGGAGGAAGGAAATGAGCTTCTGCATGTGCTTCCGGCAGCGGCAGGAGAGAGCGTTCCTGAGATGGATGAGGTATACCGCCGGTTTTGCGAGCAGATGAAGGAGATGACCTTTTCCATATCAGATGAGAAGGTTGAACTGCCGGATACAGTAAATGTAACGATACGGAACCGGGATTACGGCGGTGCGATCCGGACTGCCATGGCAGAAGCGCTGCAGCTTCAGTCCGAACAGGGGGGAGATTCCTTTGCGGATTTTACTTCCTGGATGGGACAGGCAGTGGAGAATGCTCCTATGGGAGAGGAAGATACTCATCATATTACCATGACAAAAAGGAAGGACGGCTATTATATTCAGCACAGCGGTTATCCGGATCAGACGTTTTTAAATCTGCTCACAGGAGGCTTTTATGAGTACATGGATTTGACGATGACTACCTGTACGATGGAGGAGGACGGCGTAAAATATACGTATTATATTGCAGCGGCAGGGGATGAGGTAATCAGCTATCTTGTGGAGACTGCAGAACCCTTTGATACGGCTTCCCTGACCGATGAGGATATTGCCGGGATGAAGGCTTATTATGAAGAGACCGCCGCTGCGCAGGAAGGCGTCTATATGGGCTGCCAGATAGGCGACGGCGAGATTGTGACTGCAACAGGAATTGATTTTTATGAGGCAAGCCAGACGGCTATGATTAATGCAGGTATCGTAAGCGGTAAGTATAGCGGTAATACTACCAGCAGCTATCTCAGCCTGAACGCAACGATACAGGGCTTTGAAAGTGATGGCATGACCTGTGAAACAGTGCCCCAGTATGATACAGAAGAATAAAGAAAGGAAAAATGGAGCTGCCTTGCAGCGGCTCCATTTTCTTCTTTGTGTTCTATTTTACTTCGTTTGGAGTTTCTTTCCCCTGTTCAAAGGCTTCCGCATTTTCCAGAGTTGTCTGAGCGATAGCTGCCAGCGCTTCTTCCGTGAAAAATCCCTGATGAGAAGTGATCATCACATTGGGGAAGGACAGAAGTCTCGCGGTAACGGAGTGCTCCAGAATCTCATCTGAACGATCCTCGAATACGTTCGGGGTTTCTTCTTCATACACATCCAGTCCAACGCCGAAGAATTTTCTTGCGCGGATACCCTCAATCAGATCGTCTGTTTTTACAAGGGCCCCCCGGGAGGTATTGACAAGGATGACGCCGTCCTTCATTTTCTGAATGGTTTCCCGGTTAATCAGATGGTAGGTGTTGTCCATAAGCGGGCAGTGAAGGGAAACCAGATCGCTTTCTGCCAGCAGCTCATCCAAAGATACATAAGTTACAAAGTCCTTCAGAGACGGATTTTCAAATACGTCATAGGCCAGAACCTTCATACCGAAGCCCCGGCAGATATTTGCCATGGCAGCTCCGATTTTACCGGTACCCACAATGCCGGCGGTTTTCCGGTAAAAATTAAATCCCATCAGACTTCCGAGGCTGAAGTCATTCTCCCTCACCTTTACATACGCTTTATGAAGACGGCGGTTAACGGTAAGGGCTAATGCCATGGCGTGCTCCGCAACAGCCTCCGGGGAATAGCCCGGCACACGCAGGATGCGGATGCCGTATTGTTTTGTCATATTTAGGTCAATGTTATTAAAACCGGCGCAGCGCATAAGAATCAGCTTTACCTTGTTTTCATGCAGGATCTCAACAGTCCTGGAGCCGATATCGGAATTTACAAATGCACATACTGCATCAAAGCCGTGGGAAAGCTCTGCAGTGTTTGGGGTCAGGTCTGTTTTTAAAAACTTAATTTAAGTCACGGGATAATT
>VSNE01000027.1 GCA_009774155.1 Lachnospiraceae bacterium | reverse complement strand
AATTTAAATAGAGAGTTATTTTGCACCTTTAAAAGTAAGACTATCGCAATTCCAGTAACTTTAAACAGTAGGATTGCGGTAGTCTTATTTCAAAGTTTTCTCTTGATACACTTGGCAAATAAGTGTTCCATCCTCCCATAATCACATAAAAAAGAATCCTCACTTGCCTTTATCATTTCTTCTTTGCTCGCATTTGCAAAGTTTATCACATAGCCAATGTGCAGTGCTAGTGTCCTGATAAATTCCCTCTGGCTACGGCCATTACCTTCCCTGAATGGATGCAGGGCATTGATCTCTGAAAAATAATATGCCAGACGACCAGCAGCGTCTTCATTACTTAACCCCTGCAGATAATTTTCGTCTCTCAGTTTTCTGAAAATCTCTGCAGCCTGTCCTTCAATAAAGTTGACATTGCAAAACATATTTCCTTTTGCAATATCAACTTTCCTGATTTCCCCCGCCCAGTCATATACATCCTGAAAAATGTACCTATGTATCATTTTCAGATGTTCCAGGTCAAACTTACCCAGGACAGGATTATCTATCAATTCCAAAATGCGGAGCATGGTCAGCCGTTTTTCTACCTGTTGCAGCTTCCCCATATCCCGTATTCCTATCTTATTTTTTAAAACATCCGAATCCGGGTAACAATATATTCTATCCGCCATTATCTGATCTCATTCAAAATTTGTTGCCGTAGTTCATCGCCGGACATTTGCCCATTTTTATAAGCGTACAGCATCTTCAAATCTTCCTCTGTCAAATCCATACCCTCAAATGCCATAGTTGTTTCCACTTCTTTGACTGTTTCTGCTTTGGAATATGCTTGATGGTTAATTTTTACTTCAAACGGGATTCCTTCTGTAAGGATGATCTGTTTAAGCATCATGTTGACTACTGCCGATAAGTTTGTTCCCAGCTTTTCCAAAATCTCTGACGCTTTCTCTTTGTCTTCAGTCGAAGTTCTTACTTGTAATAATGATGTGTTTGCCATTTATTCATCCCTCCTTTTTTATTATATAACATTGTAATTATATTGTAAATGATGATATGAGCAGTATTTAATTTATGAATAGCGGGAGAACATGGAAAATCCCCGTCCATATCAGACGGGGAGATTGGGATTACTTATTTCCATAGTGTCCTCTGCAATGTACAATGTAAATTCGGCCATTTTTCATATGATATACGAGACGGTCTTTTTCATTAATTCGGCGACTGTATTCTCCCTGCAGATCACCCGTTAGAGGTTCAGGCTTTCCGATGCCCTCCTGGCAGCCATTGCGCTCAATATCTTTTATGATTTGGTTGATGCGTTTTAGCGTTTTTTTATCCTGCATCTGCCAGTAGAGGTAATCTTCCCAGGCATCGTCTGACCATATTTTTTCACTCATCATCCACCTCGATCAGTTCGTGGACGGTACCTTTCCCGGATTTTAATTCCTGTATGGATTTTTTCACATAAGCCATGTTGGTTTCGGAGAAAAACGGATCGGGAGTTTGTGTGATCTCAAACGGAATACGGTTCTCGCGTAAAACTGCTTTCACAAATAGATTGATTGCGGTAGAGGTATTTAGGCCAACATTGGAACAAAAGGCGTCAAAGTTGGCCTTGTCTTTTTCGTCTACCCTTGCGGTTAAGGTTGCCAGTGCCATGGATATATCTCCTTTCGTATTCTATTTGCAACTATTATAACACTATTGTATGCTTAAAGCAAGCTAATGTATTACATAGTAACAAAAGAATATCTGTTATGCTCTTCCTTTATTTTTTCTTCCTGATTTTGCTATATTTTCAGTTCCGGGTAAAAGAATATTAAAAATTTACGTATATTTTTTATCCGGGCAATGGTATCAATGCCTGAATTTGATTATGTATGCAAATGGCCAGCTTCTTATTTCCGAAATCGCTAAAGCTGGAGGGGTTCAGCTTTTCTAATTTTTCTGCTGTATATGCTTGACCGGTCTGAGCCTGTAATTCATTAATATTTTTAATCAATCCTTTGTTTGGCGTACATCCAAGCTTCCGGAGTTCCAGAGCAATTCTCCTGGTTTCAGAAGATAAAGATTTTTCCGGAGCAGCATTAGTGTCTGCTTCTCTTAAAGGGCTGTCATTTTTTTGAGAATAGTAATCAGGTATAGACTTAGCTGGAGAATGCACAGGAAGATGTGTATACTTTTCAATAATATATTCTGTAGCTTTTTCTGCATCTTTGCATGCCCGGAAGAGTTCATTTGGGTCATCCTGTAATACTTTAATCCAGGACAACAAGTAATTGGAGTTATTTTGGAATCTTTCTGCAGTGGGAGGAAGCCCGATGTCGGACTGGATGAAGGCGGATGCAATCTCTGCCCGGAGCTCCTCTCTTGCGTAATTTTCAGAACCGAAGGGGTTGGCCATGCTCCGGCCGAGGCGATGAGCAGCTCCGGTACTGTGCGCCATTTCATGAAGCATGGTTGCCAGGAAGCTTTCCGTATTAATAAAACAGCCGCGGGGCGGAAGGAAAATCTTGTCTTCACTGATTCTGTAAAAAGCCTCATTGCCCTCTTCAATGATGGGACATTCGCTTGCCAGGATCATCTTATCTGCGATATCCAGATATTCATCCTGTTCCCATTTCTTTTCTGAAATATTTAACTCTGGAATCCCATGGATTTGTTCTGCATTAAATACATAGAAAAAATTACATTTTGGCTTTTCCAGGCGGACAATTTCTTTTTTCTTTTCACCGGTTTTTTCGTCTTCCACTATTTTTTCTTCTGTGAAAATCCATTTTTCCAGGAGGACTCCTTTGGCTCCTTTTTTTACATTCCATCCCATTTTTTCTGCCTGCTTATAGGTGCACCAGCGGGGATCTGTAAATTCAGAATACATAGAAGCGGCCATTAAACGAAGAACATTTCCGGCTTTATAATGAATGTTGCTGACAGGGTTATACGGTCGTGTTTTGGTCCATTCAGGGGGAAGGAGAACAAATCCTTTCTCCATATTATCAATGATTTTATTGACCAGCTCCTGCCGGTTCTGCTGGAGCTTACCTGTAAAATTATACGTTTTCTTCTCCATTTTCAATTTCCTCCTCTGTTAGCAAATCTTCAGGTTCTACAATATTGCCTTCATTAAAAGCTCCGATGGTTTCTGCATAGTCTTCCATTTTTTGGTTTTACCTCCTTCTAATTTTTGTAATTGAATAAACAATTTTTTCCTTATCATGGTTGTGTACTGAAGATATATGAATGTGTTTTGGACGCTTTTATGGCCAAGCCAGTATTGGATGTCATCTACATCAAAGCCGTATTCTGCCAGTTCTACAGCTCTGGTATGCTTCAGGACATGAAAATGCTGTTTTTCTGCCGGAATATGCGTCCCGGAACAGTAGTGCTTCATCAGTTGATCCAGGCGCTGCCTGGATATTTGTGTGCCCTTTTGGGAAAGAAACATATATTTTGAATCATTTTTTACCTTTAAACGGATTTCCAGATAATGATCTAAGGCTCCATATACAGACGGATCTACAATCTTTAGCATATTTTTATTGCTGCCTTTCAGCCGGTTACAGAAGATTGTTTTTTTGTAAGGATCGTAATCACTTAACTGCATATTTGTAATTTCACTTACCCGGAGGGCGCAGTATTTGGCTATTTCAAAGATTGCTATATTACGCATTTGGTGAAGTGACTGTTCAACATAGATCTCTTCAAACAGCTCTGAAGTTTCCCATTGATTTAGATAAGATGTTTTCATACTATTTCGCTCCTTTTATTTTTTCTTTTGTATTTGCTGCGTATATAGCATCTCTTAAAAAGAAAAAGGATACAAAATAGTTATTTTGTATTGTTTTTTAGGAGGAGGAGATGAGAGATATGAAAAAATGAATGGCCAGGTTTTTGGCAGTAATGATTTCTCCGTATCTGGCCTATGTTGTTTTTCAGGTACTTGAAAATGTAATGCAGATGAATCTGAGCTGGAATCTGGATTTTTATCCAATCAATGCATACAAAGCGCTAAAGGATATGGAAATAGTGCGTGTGCTTGCAGCAGTGATCTGTTTGTATCTGCTGTATTTGTTATTTTTGGCCCTGAACCCGGCTGGAAATGAGAAAAGCGGGAAAATGCAGAAAATAACAGATAAAATTTCCATCCCGGCTGCAGTTGGAAACGGGCAGTATGGAACAGCAAGATTTTTAAAATTAAAGGAGGTTGGGAAACTTAGGGAAATAACAGTTTTTGAATATACAGGGCATAACCGGCCAAACGTATCCGGGGTGGTGATTGGGATGGAAAAAAGATTATGGAAGGAAAGAATTTTTACGCTCAGTGATGATGAGCATGTATTGATACTTGGAGTAACAAGATCCGGAAAAGGGAGAATGGTTCTTTTAGAAAGCATCTGGTTACAGATACTGTCGGGAGAAAATGCATTGATTTTTGACCCCAAAGGGGAAGCTTATTCGTTTACTTCAGATTTCGCAGCCAGCCATGGATACCAGATTATGATGATTGATTTAAGAGATCCGGACTGTGGAGATCATTATAACTTTCTTCAGTTGATCCTGGACGATATGGAAAGAAAGGATATCTCCAATGCGATAGCAGATACATGGGATTTGGTAGCGCTGCTGGTTGGCGAACGAAAAGGGGAGGCTATCTGGCATAACGGGGAATGCGCCACGATTGCAGCGACGGTTTTAATCATTGCAACTATGGCGCCTGCCGAGTACCAGAATCTTACAAATGTATATTACTTTCTTGCATTCATGGTTGAGATGGATGATATAGGAGAAATGTATTTTTCAAAGCTTCTTAATACGCTCCCGGATTCACATCCCGCAAAGGGCGCGTTTCAGATGGCAAATGTGGCGCATCCAAAAACAAGAGGAAGCTTTTTCTCCTCGGCGCTTGGAACGTTAAGGCATTTCACCGATCCTAAAATATCGGAAATGACTTCTAAAACAGATATATCTTTTGAGAATATCGCCTGTAAAAAAACAATCATTTACCTGATAGTGCCGGATGAAAAAACAACCCTTTATTCTCTTGGCTCGCTTTATGTCGCGCAGTTATATATGAGCCTTACCAGGATGGCCATAAAGAGAGGAAACAGGGTGCCGATTGACTGGAGGATATTTGCAGATGAATTTGGCCAGTATCCGGCGATCCCTTCCTTTGATTCCTTTATGAGTGTCGGAGCTGGCCGAGGCATCCGGTTTGTAATTGTCCTTCAGGATTATCAGCAGCTTCAGAGCAAGTATAAAGACAGTTTTGAAACTATTAAAGGGAACTGCCAGACGACGGTCTATATAAAAAGCCCGTCCCCTAAAACAAATAAAGAAGTCAGTGAAATGCTGAGCACCTATACGGTTCAGACCCAATCAAGCAGTACCAATATGAATACCCAAAAATCGGGTGGAAATATGGGAAGCAGTTCAAATATGGCATCCCGCGCCCTGCTTACTCCGGGGGAGGTAGGAAAAATTTCCAGACCCTATATACTTGTAAAAATTGCCGGTGAAGATCCTGCGATGATGTATGCACCGGATCTTTCCAGATACAGAGCAGATAAGCAGATGGGATTAGGAAGTAAAAAACAGAATGAAAAAGTAATGATGGAGAAACTGAATGGACGCATAAGAAGAAAGGCGCCGGAACTGAAGCTATGGGGGATCTGGAATGAATATAAGGCAATGGCTGCAGAGGATGATGCACCCATAGAAACAACGCAATTCTTTTAATTATCAGGAGGAGAAACAATGAGTAACCATTTATTAACAGCCGGGATACTGCTTACAAAGCCGCAGATTATTACCGGCACAGAAAAACTTGTAGCTGCTATGACGCCCTGGCTGATTGGCTTGGTTGCAGGCATAGTGGCGCTTGTGGAAGCTTACAACGGAATCTGTTATATGCAGGCTTCAGAGGATGAGCAAAGGATGATAAGGAAGAAAATGAAAAGCATTCTTTTTACGGGCGTGCTCATCATTACCATAGTCGGCAGCGTAAACTTTGTATTCAGTTTTTATCAATAGGTTTTCGTATGAGTTGGTTATTAGATTTATTGGCGGATGCCATAAGCGAGTTTGTAAATGGGCTTTTGGATCTAATAGGGGGCCTGATCGACAACATGTTTGTGGCCGCTTTAAATGCAAACCAGACAAGCTTTATCACAGGATTATGTAATCTGACCTCAGCTCTTGCCCTGGCATTGCTTGGGGTGGCCGCGGTGAAAAGAGTTTTCGATGTTTATATTATGCAGACGAAAGGCGATTCCGATCAGAACCCGGTAGAGCTGTTGTACCGGGTATCCCTGGTAGTAGCAGTCATTGGTTCCAACGGCTGGCTTTGGACAGAGCTTAAGAATTTTTCACTGGCGTTATCTGGAGATGTACGGGCTGAAGAAGCAGGAGTGTCCATCGGACATTCACTGCGTTCCTGTATCAGTCTTGCGTTCAGCGCCAGCAGCGGCGCAGGGTCAGGATTATTATGTGCGTTTGCATTATTTATCATTTTTCTGATTATTCTGCTTGTTATATTTGCTGTGATTACGGCAATCAAAGCGGCTGAAGTGACATTGCAAAGGGTGTTGCTTCCGATTTTTGCAGTGGATCTTCTGACCTCAGAACAGGAAAAATGGAATTCCTTTCTTCTTTCCTATGTCATCACTTTTTGCAGCTATGCAGTACAGGCTGCGTGTTTCAATATGGCGGCCTCTTCCATTGCAGGGCTGGCGATTGACAGTATGAGATACTTTGTATTAGCAGTCGGCTGGATTGTCCTGGCAATCAAGTCCCCTGACTGGCTGAAGAAGTTTACCTATTCTTCCGGCCTGGGGCGCGTCATAGGCGAGGCAGGAAGAACGGCGAGCTTATTGCTAATCCGGATTTAAGGAGGGCCTATGTATCAGTCAGTTGCATTATTAGAAAAATATGCGGGGTGGTTCGGCCTTTTGATCTCCGGCGGAGTCACCCTCCGGTGCGGAATCACTTTGCTTTCCGCTTACTTTGAAGGAGATTTCCAGAGCGCTTTCACGAAATCAAAGAAAATACTTTTTGCAGGGATCGTGGGAGTGTGCATTAACAGCTTTATTTTGTTCGCGAAAAGATTTTATTTTTGAGGTTGCCGCACATGGAAGAAAAAAGAGAAGAAAGATTATATATTCCCACAAACGCACTGGACAGGGACGACTATATCAGCGGGTTTGGAAAAAAGGAGCTTGAAATAGCGGCAGCGGCATTTGCCTTATGTATTGTTGCGGTTATTTTTGTGGTACGGGCGGATGAGCAGTATATGTTTGTTTCCATTATGGCGGCTTCCGGCGTGCTCGCTGTAGTGATATCCCTGATTTGGAGGGATTCATACGATGAAAGCCTGATTGAGAAGGTGAGGCAGGTGATTGTCTGCAAAAGGGAAGAAAAGAAATATGAATATGAGTATTACGATTGGATTTTGGACTATGTGGAGGTGGAAGAGGATGTTCCAAAAGACAGAAGAAAGTAAGAAAGTCACTGCCAGAAGCTGGGTTAATGTAAAGGATATTAAGGGAAATATTCTTTATACAAGGGATGGGTACCTGATGGGGTATATCCGGATTAGCCCATATAACATTGATCTGCTTTCAAGAGAGGATCAGAAAAGCCTGACCCACCGGCTGGCCGTATCATTTGAAGATGACAGACAGGATTTTGCCTATTGCGCATATCCGAGGGAACTGGACTTAGACAGCTATAAAAGCTTTTTAAAAGAAAAGCGCCGCCAGGAAATTATAAACCTTGGGAGGAAGCGTATTTTGGAGGAGATGCTTCAGAAGGCAACAGAAATCAGCAGCAATGGGGAAAATTTTGAACACCAGCATTTTATAAAAATCTGGAAGAAATATGATGCCGGCATAAGGAACTGTGAGCAGGATTTTATGGATCGGCTCAGAAGCTTTGCCGCCCGGTATACGAATGCAGGGATACAGGCGGAAATATTGGGTGAAAAGGAAATCCTTAAGCTGTGCAACCTTTTTGGGAATCCACAGCAGGCAACCTATGAAATTCAAAGCGGGAAAGATGTCCAGGAAAGGGTGCTGTTTGTATGAAGAGAAAAAAAGACGTCTCCGGCCAGAAGGACAATGACCGTGTAAACGAGTACATATTAAATTTGATCCAACCAGCCGGAATTGATGATTCGGATAATCATGCCAGTATTGGGGATGGCTATGGAAGAATTTATGCAATTATCAAGTACCCGGCCTCTGTAGATTATGGCTGGCTTGCGCCTTTATGCAACCTGGAAGGCACAGCCACTATCATAGAATACCGGTATGCGCTTCCGAATGCAATGCTGAAGGCTTTCGATAAACGGATTAAGGAACTCAGGAACAAGCATGATGAGGCGAAAAATGAATCGGAAAAGGCTCAGTATAAAAAAGCCATTGATGATTTGGACAAAATGATCAAACGGATTTCGGTCAATAATGAGCCGGTCGGATATTTTAATATTATGCTGCATGTCCAGGATATGCGTTATGCAGACTTGGAAAACCGGATTAAAAAAATAAGCGGCATAGTATCTGTACAGGAATGCAGCATGCGCCTCCTCCGGTTTAAGCAGCCGCAGGCGCTTAAGTGCATATCCCCTTATTATATACCGGATCGGATGGTGGCCAATATTGGCGGCCGGAATATGCCTATGAGCACATTTACAGGCGGCTTCCCCATGGCGGCTGCGGGAATCAATGATATAGGCGGGTACCTGCTTGGAAAAACAAAAAATATGGTTGCCATTGTAAATATGTGGATTCGGGGAAAAGACCGGACAAACAGCAACTGGTTTATTTCCGGCGTGCCGGGGGTAGGAAAATCCAGCTTTATAAAGTTTCTGCTCATTATGGAATATGCCGTTAATTGCACAAGGCTGTTTGTCTGGGATGCGGAAAATGAGTATATCGATCTGGCAAGGCATCCATGGGTAAACGGAGAGGTTATTGACTGCGCATCCGGCTCCACGGGAAGGATTAACCCCCTTCAGGTACGCACATTCCCAAGGATTACGGAAGAAGATTTAGAACCGGAAGAAAGCCTGGAGGACTTTTTGATTTTAGAGGAAAGCCAGGGGGTGTCAGACGTTGCGCTGCACATCCAGTCATTAAGGGTTTTCTTTGATATTTATTTTGGAAAACAGGCTATGGAAAAGACCGGTATGAGGGCGCGTCTGGAAAACTGTATCATTGAGACTTATAAAAGATTCGGGATTGGGCTGGACTCGGATGTATCCAAATTAAAGGCGGAAGATTATCCATGCATATCCGATTTATATGAGACGGCCCGTCAATTTTCAAAAGATCAGAAGCTGTCTGAAAGGCGGAGAAATCAGTACGAGGAATTAGAGGATCTTTTGTTCCCTGCAGCCAAAGGCGCTGATCAATATCTTTGGAATGGGCCGACGACTCTGAATCCCAGATCTGATTTTACGGTGTTGAATACGTCAAAGCTGCTGGAAATGGATGATAATGTCCGGAACGCGCAGTTTTACAATATGCAGACCTGGAACTGGCATGAGATGAGCAAAGACCGGAAGGAAAAGTGCCTTACAACGGTTGACGAGGGTTATTTGTTTGTAGATCCGGATAACCCAATGCTTATGAAATATTTCCGAAATATGTCCAAAAGAGACAGAAAATATGAAGCCGGCCTTATGTTTGTCACGCATGCCCCTGCAGATGTATTAGATCCGGCTGTCAAAAGATTAGGGCAGGCCATCATCGATAACAGCTGTTACAAAATGATTATGGGATGTGACAGCAAGAATCTGGAAGAGACCAAAGAAGTATTAAAACTGTCGGATAAGGAAGAACTGCTTCTTACCTCCAAAACGAGGGGAAAAGGGATTCTTTTTGCAGGAAACACCAGGCTGGAGCTGAATGTAGATATTCCGGACAAATTCCTTGAAATGTTTGGCGCAGGGGGAGGCAGATAATGCGAAAAAGGCTGCTGATAGGTATTCTTTTCCTGGCGCTTATAAACTCCCGGCCAGTATCTGCCTCCTCTGCATATCACTTAAGCCAGGAAAGTACGCCGAAAGGGACTTGCTATATTCTGACCTATACAGAGAATCATAGCGGGAAGCTCACAGAAGAGGATTTGGATAAAAGCCTGGAATATGATGGTCGGAAATATGAGCTTGTATCTGCGGATATAGAATACCGTTATGGGATAAAGAGACAGAGAAAGCCTCAAAAACAAAAAGCAGAAACGATCCGTCTGTATGCAGATAAAGCGGCAAAAATTCCTCAATATAAAATTGACGGGGATCTGGTTTATATCTTGGATGAGTCCTCCGTACAGATGGAACCGTCAGATTACGCAGAAGCTGTGGGGGCGGAAGCTTTAAGCATCAGCAGGAGACTGGAGGGGCTTTTGGATAATGATTTATCCAGGATTCCAATGGAGGTTACGGAGGACGGCCTGTCGTATGAGCTGATATCTGTTTCCTATACAGCCAGCAGCAAGGATGCATACGGAGTTCCAAAATCCTATACGGCGGAATGTGAGTACAGCAGACTGGAGGAATACATAGAAAAAAATCCCGTATCCTGGCAGGCGGAAGTCAAATATGATGCCTACCAGGCAGAGGAATGCGTTATATCGTCTTTGGTAAAGTATTCCTACCAATGCATAGTTCCTGCAGAAACAGAAGAGAAAAAGGAGGAGCCTGCCCGAAAAGAAGCAGAGGAGGCAGAAATCCTGCCGTCGGGTTCCCGCATCTGGAGGGCTGTTCCGTTCGCAGCATCCGCAGGGACATTCCTCGTAATGTTTTTCTGCATCAGCTCCTTTACAGCACCGATCTACGCGCTGACCGCCAAAGGAAGGTACCAGTATATCGGGCGGATTCGGCTGAAAAAGCAGACGGACTGTTATGAAGCCTTTCTTACAAAATATCTGGCCGAAAGGGCGCAGGTACAGAATTACAAAATCTGCGTTTCCAATAAGGTACAAAAAGGAAGCGTCAAAGGGGTGCTGCTGGTTCAATGTCCGGATAATCGCGTTTTATCACCCAAAATACAGAAAGAGGTTGTGTTCAGGCTTGATTAAAAAAAATTCTTTTATAAAAAAAATGATGGTTTTATTCATTGCTTCCGGCTTTGCTTTGGGCGCAGCAGGCATTGCAGGATATGCGGCCTGGGCGGTTTCCGGAGATACCGACAACTATTTGACCATGGCCGCTTATCAGAACCGGATTGTGGAAGAGTATAGGGTGCCGGACCATGTAGATCCGGGAACAGAAGTGAGCAAGGTTGTAAATGTAAAGAACACAGGAAGGACAGACACCATTATCCGGGTATCCATTGAGAAAGCCTTTGGGACACAAAAGAAGGATGGGACATTTATAAAAGATGGGAGCTTAGATCCGGATATGATCCAGATCGCATATAACACGGATTTATGGAAAGAAGGTGAGGATGGATACTTTTATTACAAAGATATTTTAAAGGCTGGGGAAACCACAAAGGAGCCGCTTTTTACCTCCTTCACACTCTCCCCCAAGGCCGGGGATGCGTATGAGGGAAAAGATGCCCGGATTGTGATTCGGATGGACTCCATTCAGGCGGAAGGGGATGCCCTCTCCCTTTGGGGCATGACTTATAAAGATCTGGGAATGACAGCGCCGACGGCTCCGGAAGAAAAGCCTACAAGTGTTACGTTCTTAGGCCAGGGAAAGGGCTTTGACATCACTACAAAACGGACAGACCTATTTGCAGGGTTTAAAAACCTGCTCCCCGGATGTTCCAGGACGCAGATCATTTCTGTAAAAAACGCAGCTCCCTATGCCGTCAGGATGTACCTTCATGCAGAACCGGTAAAACAGGAGAAGATGGACGACAGGAGGCTGCAGATGGTGGAACAGATGCTTCATACCTATGCATCTATAGAAATTTTCCAGGATGATAAGCTTATCTACTCAGGACCGGTATCCGGAAACTTAAACCAGGGACCGCCAACAATGGGAAACGCGATCCTTCTTGCTGTTATGGAGCCTGATGAGGAACTTCACCTGAAAGTAAGACTGGCTTTGGACCCGGACATGGATAATCAATTCCAGACATTGACGGGAAAGGTAAAATGGGTATTTTCAGCCATGGATGGCCGTACTCCGGACCTGCTTGTAAAAAAATCAACGATCCGCATGACACAGAAAGGGGACATATATAAGTACACCATTGACAGAGTGGAGAACGGTACCTTTGAGGAACTGGCCGGTTTTACTTTAACAGATACACTTCCGGGGCAGGTCCGTATCACAGAGCTTTGGACAGGCACCTATAACCAGAGGCTTACCTATGATCTTTTCTACCAGACAAACTTCAGGGATTTTTGGACTATATGGAGACAAAGGCTGGATACCAGGACAAACTATCATGTCCTGCCGCCGGGCACATTAAAAGAAGGCGAGTATATCACAAAGATACAGTTTTCTTACGGAACGGCGCCAGGAGCATTCTGTCAGGACATTCCTCCTGCATATATGGTCCGCGTCCGGGACGATGCAGATGCATCAGAAGAAATTATGAACCAGGTGGAGCTGGCTGCAAAAAAGGGAGACTCTTTGATAAAAGCTGCAGATAAAACCGTGACCGTTATCTATGAAAACAGCCTGTCCGGATACGATCCGGAAAATAAGGTTTTCGTTCCCCGGTATGAGATCGTAGAAGGACAGGAGAGGGGGATGCTCAGCAGGCTGCTGAATCTGCAGTGGCCATGGATGGCCAGGCAGAATCCACAGACCGGAGACTCTGCATTACATCTCATTTTTGCCGCCGCATTCCTGGCATCCTGTACCGGGCTTGCCATCTGTCTGGCAAAGAAGAAAAAAAAGAAATGAAAAAAACAATTACAGCATTGATTGCAGCTGCGGCTATCCTGTTTGGAAGTGTATTTGGTATATGCGGCGCCGTATCAGGCAGTATTTCGATCCTGTCGGGAGAAAAACTGACTACGGATTTTGATATCCATGAAACGGAACTGTATAAGGAAGTCGTAAGGCTGACTGCGGAATATGAGAAAGAACTTACAAAAGCAATCAGCAAAAAGGCAAAGGAAATCCGGGATGATCATATGGAATGGGTAGCCCACAGCGTGCAGAAAACACACCATAGCACCGGGGAACCCTACTGGACAACCGAGTACCGCTGGGAATGCACCGTGGATGTATATGAGACTACCTACCGGTTAAATTCTACCTGCTTTTATGCATATATGTCTGTTACAAATCCGGATCTGTTAAGCGGAAAGCAAAAAAATTATCGTCCGACAAAGAAAGACATTAAAAAAGTATATGACCGTATTACAAAAATAAAAGCAGATATCAGCGAGGACGGAAAGAACTATTACGTTTATAACCAGGTGGCCTCTGCCGGAGAAGCAAAGCAGATCTTTTTTCCGGAGGATGAAATCCAGCAGGCATTCTACCAGACCAGCTATGACCAGTTCTACTGCATGATTGGGGATGAACTGGATTATGGGGACGGATTCCTGGACGGGACAGTTGAAGACCTGGTGGCTGCGGACCCAAACCGGATGGGAATTCCGCTCTATCTTCAGTATCAGTCCCCCTGGGGAAACATTCCGTATGGCGGCGGGACTATCGCCACCTCCGGATGCGGACCGACGTGCCTGGCCATGGTAACCAGTTATCTTACGGAGTCTGAAGTGTATCCAAGCGATATAGCGGCCTGGGCGGGAAATACCTATTACGTTCCCGGGGTTGGCTCATCCTGGGGAATTTACCCGGCGGCGGCAAGGCACTGGAATCTGTCCTGCCAGAGTATTTCCCTTTCGGTTGAGATTATTTCAAGGGAACTAAGCGCAGGCCATCCGGTCATTATGAGCATGGGACCGGGGACGTTTACCAAAAGCGGGCACTTTATTGTTTTAAGCGGCATTGATGAGGATGGAAGAATCTATGTGAACGATCCGAATGACAATGATCGGAAAAAGTTCCATGAAAAAACATTTGACCTTCCCGGCGTGATAGCAGAGGGCAGGGCGGCATGGAGCTTTCATTCATATTAAGAAATAATTTAAAACTAGGAGGAATTTTGATGAACAAAGTAATTTTAATGGGAAGATTGGCCAGGGACCCGGATGTGCGTTACTCATCGGGGGAGGAGCCTATGGCGATCGCAAGGTTTACCCTGGCAGTCAACCGCAGGTTTGCTAAAAAAGACGGGGAACAGACGGCTGATTTTATTGGATGTGTGGCATTTGGAAAAAGCGCGGAATTTATTGAGAAGTATTTCCGCCAGGGAATGCGCATAACGATCTGTGGGCGCATCCAGACAGGAAGCTACATAAACCAGGAAGGACATAAGGTATATACCACCAATGTAGTTGTAGAAGAGCAGGAATTTGCAGAGAGTAAAAAATCCGATTCCTCATCGTCAGGCTCCTCCTCATCCATGGAAGGCGGGTTCATGGATATCCCGGACGGAGAGCTTCCTTTTAACTAACAGGCGGGAAAACAGATGAGAAAAGGAATTGCAATCGCCGTATTTCTTCTAATTGGAATTGCCGGCATATACCGCCAGATGACAGCGGACACCATAACCTTTGAGGAAGCATTTTCTGTCATGGATCGAGAAGATGCAGATATTTATAAAAACTCCTCTGAAAGCAGAGAGAATGCTTCCGCCAAAGAAGAGGAAGAAACCATATTTGAGCATGATATGAGAGAAAAACCGCTTCCGTCTGAAGAAAATGATACAGACGGGGAGTATTACACAGAGGGCTATGCCGTAAAGGTATATTTTCCGGAAGAGGATAAGGAAAAGATATCCGGCCTTCTTCCCGCATCAGCGGTTATCCGGCTAAACAGGCAGATACAGCGGTACCTTGACCAATCAGGGTATCCGGATGCTTCTGAATTAACGGTTGTCCGTACCGAAGGCCTGAACGGACATCAGGGTTTCCTTTTTTCTGCTACAGAGTATCCGGAAGCGGTATTTGAAGTCTTCTGGAATGATGGGGAGATGAAATTCGGGGAAGTAAGGATGGAGGAGCTGTGAGAAAAATAAGAACATGGGCGGCATTCTTCTTCTTTGCCTGTGCCGCGGTATCCGCTTTTTTATACATACAGGAGGAGCTTCCCTATATCCAGGGAAGGCTGGAAACAGAAGAGCTGACAAAGCTCTGCCTGAAAACAGGAGATGAGAAAACCGCAAGC
>VSNE01000269.1 GCA_009774155.1 Lachnospiraceae bacterium | reverse complement strand
TGGATTTTATTATACTAGATGAAAAAATTTTTTCAATAAGATTTTGAAAGCTGACATATAATTTTAGAATTCCGCATAGGATTGCTTTTTCAGACATAGTGTGATATATTATATTTGCAGCCTTGCCATGGCTGCATCATAGCATGACTGCAGGTGTCGGAGCAGACTATGTCTGAACCGGTGAAAAGGGAAACAGGTGCAAATCCTGTACGAACTCGTCACTGTAAATAGGGAGCGGGAAGCCAGAATGCCACTGAGCGATTGGGAAGGCGGTTTCTTGTGAGGATCTATAAGTCAGGAGACCTGCCTGCAGATGTATCGGGAAATTTTTTCCTGACCACGAGTAACTGGTCGTAATGAATGCAGATTTAAAATTATATCATCGTTGCGCCCTCTTACCCGAATGTCTTCTGAAAATGATAAAAGAAGACATTTTTTTAATCATGGTGAGAACACTCGCCAAAAAAGGAGGAACAATATGAAAAACAAAATGGCAGCCCTGCTGGCAGCCTGTATGGTTTTCTCCCTGTGTGTGACCGGATGCGGAAGCTCCGCCGACACAGCGGCCGAACCAGAGACGCCGGCAGAAGAAACAAGCGGACAGACACCAAAAGAAGAGCCTGCAAAGGAAGAAGAACCTGCGGAGGAAGCAGAGGAAAAGCCTTCTGAAGAGTCCGGGGATCAGAGTGCGGATACTGCGATTCTGGCGGTCAGCTTTGGAACCAGTTTTAATGAGAGCCGGGATATTACCATCGGCGCCATTGAGAATGCGATCTCGGAGGCATTTCCACAGTACCCGGTAAGGAGGGCGTTCACGGCCCAGATCATTATTGACAAGCTGGCAGAGCGGGACGGCATCCAGATAGACAATGTGACTCAGGCATTGGATCGCGCGGTGGCAGACGGCATTAAAAATCTGATTGTACAGCCGACCCATCTGATGAACGGTCTGGAGTATGCGGATCTGGTGGATGAGCTGGCGGACTATGAGACTGATTTCGATCAGATTGTTTTAGGCGAGCCGCTTCTGACCAGCGATGAAGATTATGAGGCAGTGATCAAAGCGATTACGGATGCAACGAAATCCTATGATGACGGCGAAACGGCAATCGTTTTTATGGGGCACGGCACGGAGGCAGAGTCGAATCAGGTGTATGCAGCTATGCAGGAGAAGCTGAGCGCGGCAGGCTTTGGGAACTATTACATAGGAACCGTGGAGGCCAATCCGTCTCTGGAGGATGTGGTTGCAGCCCTGAAGGAGGCGGGAACCTATAAAAAGGTCGTACTGGAGCCTTTGATGGTAGTATGCGGAGATCATGCCAACAATGATATGGCAGGCGACGAGGAGGATTCCTGGAAGACTGCTTTTGAGGCAGAAGGCTATGAAGTGGAATGCGTGCTCCGCGGACTTGGAGAGCTGGAAGGCATCCGGAAAATTTATGTGGATCATACGCAGGCAGCCATTGACAGCCTGGCAGATTAGACAGTCTGATTTTCGATGAAAAAATAAGCCCCCGTCTGTAAAGGCGGGGGCAGTTTAAAATTAACAGGAAATGATATTATGAAAAGGTTATGGATTTATGTTTTAACGACAGCGGTTTTTATACCATGGGCGGCAGGAACTGCCGTGACTGCTTATGCGGATGAGAACAGCAAAGAGGCGGTCTCCTATGATCAGGTGGCCTCAGAGGATGAAAAAGCAGCAGCCCGGGAGGTAGGCGTTGAGGGAATGAAGCCTGTCTATGGGGCGGATGTAGCGGACGGAGTTTATCAGGTGGAGGTAGAATCCAGCTCTTCCATGTTCCGGATTGCCGAAGCCGAGCTGACCGTAAAAGGGGAAGAGATGACGGCTGTGCTTACTATGGGGGGAACCGGATATCTGAAGCTTTTTATGGGAACCGGGGAAGAAGCGGCAGGAAGCGATGCTTCTGCTTATATTGATTATGTGGAAAACGAGGAAGGGCAGCATACCTACAGCATTCCGGTGGAGGCTCTGGATCAGCCTATCGCCTGTGCTGCCTTCAGTAAAAATAAAGAGAAATGGTATGACCGCAGTATTTTGTTCCGGGCAGACAGTCTTCCGGAGGAGGCCGTATTAACCGAGCTTCCGGACTATGAGGTTTTGGAGAAGGCGGCAAAGGAAAAACGGATTGCGGCTATGAAGGCAGAAAAGGAAGGAAAGGCGGCCGGAGAAGAAGCATCAGAAGCAGAAGCTGTACAGACTTCTGCAAAGCCTGCATGGATTGAGATGGAGGACGGCGAATATGCCATTGGCACAGAGCTGTCCGGAGGAAGCGGAAAATCGACAGTGACCTCCCCCGCCCTTCTGATTGTAAAAGACGGACTGGCATATGCCCGGATTGAGTGGAGCAGCTCCAGCTATGACTATATGGTGGTAGGGGGAGAAAAGTATTTTCCTGTAAATGAGGAAGGCTATTCGACCTTTGAGATTCCCATTCTCGTATTCAATGAACCTATGCCGGTGATTGCGGATACGACTGCCATGAGTACGCCTCATGAAGTAGAATATGCCCTGACCTTTCATGCAGATGAAATCATGTCTAAAAACCAGACTCCCCAGGCAGCGGCCCAGCGGGTAGTCTATATGGTGATTGTGATTGTGGCCGTATGTATGGTTGTTTCGTTTGTAACCAAAAGAAGAAGGAACTTTGTAAAATGATGAAAAAATTGGCGGCAATTATACTAAGTATCCTGACTGTTTTTGTACTGGCAGCCTGCGGCTCTGCACAGGATGCTGTTGTCATGGAAAGAAATACAGATATCAGTCCCGAACTTTCATACAGCCACAGCATGGAGCTTACCTACGCCGAGAGATTCTCGGTAGATTATTATGAGGATGGCTATGCTTTGATTACGATATGGGAGGGCGGCCGCTTTCTGGTGATTCCGGAAGGAAAGAATGCGCCGGAGGGGCTTGCGGAGGATATTGTTCTGCTGCAGCAGCCCATAGAGCATATTTATCTGGCGGCATCTGCCGTGATGGATATGTTTATATCCATGGACGCATTGGATTCTGTCCGGTTTTCCGCATTGAAGCCGGAAGGGTGGTATGTGAAAGAAGCCAGGGATGCCATGGAAGAAGGAGATATTCTTTACGCAGGAAAATATTCGGCGCCGGACTACGAGCGGATTGTTGCGGAAGGCTGTGGTCTTGCCATTGAAAATACTATGATCTATCATACGCCGGAAGTAAAGGAGCAGCTGGAAAAATTTGATATTCCGGTATTGGTGGACTATTCCAGCTATGAGCTGGAACCGCTGGGAAGGACCGAGTGGGTGAAGCTGTACGGGCTTCTTGCCGGAAAAGAGGAGGAGGCAGAGAAAGCCTTTCAGTCAGAAGCGGAGGCTTTTGCTTCCGTCGGTAAAGAAGAAAATTCGGGAAAGACCGTGGCATTTTTCTATATTACGACCAATGGAGAGGCTAATGTCCGGAAATCCTCAGATTACCTGCCGAGGATGATTGAGCTTGCAGGAGGAAGCTATATTTTTGACCATTTAGGAGACAAGGATGACAATGCTTCTTCCACGGTTACTATGCAGATGGAGGAATTTTACGCGGCTGCAAAGGATGCCGACTATATTATCTATAACAGCACGATTGAAGGGGAGATGTCCTCCGTGGAGGAGCTTTTGGGGAAAAGCAGCCTGCTTGAGAACTTTAAGGCTGTGCAGGAGGGAAATGTATTCTGCACTACCAGGAACATCTATCAGTCCTCCATGGAGCTGGGAACCATTATTTCGGATATTCATAAGATTCTGACAGGAGAGGAAGACGGTCTTACTTATATTTACAAACTGGAGTAAAAGATGAAGCGAAGCAGATATGGAATTGCATTTTTAATACTGACGATACTGGTATTGGTGTTTCTGGCGGTAAATGTGTGCGCGGGAAGCGTCAATATTCCGTTTTCTGACGTGCTGCGGGTATTAGGAGGGAAGGAGACGGATGCAGTATCCGCAGATATCGTTATGCAGATACGTTTTCCAAGGGCGCTGGCGGCGGCAATTTTAGGAGGGGGACTTGCCTTATCCGGGTATCTTCTTCAGACCTTTTTCCATAACCCCATTGCCGGCCCTTTTATTCTGGGGATTTCCTCGG
>VSNE01000268.1 GCA_009774155.1 Lachnospiraceae bacterium | reverse complement strand
ATTTTGACCCGCATAATTCAATGAATTTATTTTGAGTTTCCCCGTTTTTTAGGTCCTCATGTCCAACAGCCAGCTATTTTAAAGTATTCAAACAGGGTTATCTGCTGTGATCGGACTTTTGGCGGAAGGAATCCAGCGTAACATCCAGCAGCAAAAGGTCATACCAGCCTGCTTGGAAGAATTGGTATGCCTCCTTTACGGTACGGGCATTATCTACCGCAAAACCATTTTTCTCCAGTGTGTATTTCAGGCCTTCCATCAGGCTTAAATCATCTTCTACATATAATATCTTTTTTTCATTCATTTTTTATCCGTCACTCCTGATGCCTCCGACATATAAAAAGCAAAATTATAATTTCTAAAGCCAGCAGAACCAGCAGGACATACAGAAGTACCGGCCAGGCGCAGGCGCCTCCCTCAAGCAGCAGCATTACCGCCGGAACCACATATTTCCGCGGATGGTGCCACAGATCGCTTTCAATCCTCCAGCCCCTGATAGGGTAAAACCGTTCCAGAAGCACAGACAGCACCGCACTCTGCAGGGCAAAGAAAACAGCCCCGGCAATCGTCAGGACAGTGATACCGCCGTTTTGTATCTGCCAACTTAAGAGGAATATCACATCCGCCGCCATATTACAAGAAAAGATAAACAGGCAGTATGGGATACAAAAGCGCTGTTTCTGTCCGGGCAGGAAACGGACCGCCTGCTCCAGGTCACGGTCGCAGGACAGCAGAATACAGATGGGCGTATTCAAGGTTAAAATTGCAAAGCCCACCGGGACAACGGACAGCCCGGCCATTTCTCTTAAGAAATACGACATTACAAGAACTGCACACCGCATCACAGCAGTATTGAGCAGATAATTCTTATGGCCGCCCAGATGCTGCCCACATACCAGTATTTTCTCAGGGAATAGGCTGCGGCAGCATCATTTCTCCCATCTTACCTCCCCCCTTTGCCGTCCTTTTCTTTTTTCCATGCCACATATGCGGAATACAGGAATACACCTGCCAAACCTAAGTAAAGCCCCATCATCGGGAAGTTGCCGGATACCCCGCATACAATGGCTGCAGCCAGCCAGATTAAGCCAATGATTCCGCAAATATAAATATGACGCATAAGTTTTTATCTCCTTCATTGTCTTTTTGTTTTCTCTATGTTTTCTGCCGATGTCTCCATACATCCGCTTCTTTCAGCAGACACTCTATGCATTCCTGCTTGCCTTCCGTATAGCTTCTTCGGTCACTTGAAAATTGCAACGCCAGTTTTTTCTTACAGGCATCGTATCGCATTGCTTTATCAGGATGACAATTCAGGTAATCCCGAAAATTGATATAGTTCTTCCATTCTGTCCCATTCCATTTGACTGCATGGATATGATGTGTACGCGTATCTTTTTCAAAATCACCCATTACAAATAACATTTGTCCGACAACATCTTCTCCGCGAAAAACAAAACCGTGTTCTTCCAACAGTTTCATATAAGGTGAAATATCATTCAAATCACGGAGGCCAATCACAATGTCAATAATTGGTTTTGCATAAATGGAATGAATCGCAGTGCTTCCGACATGCTGAATATCAACAGCGGCATTTCCTAAAAGCCGCTTCAATCCCCAAATTACATTTTCAGCATTTTTATTCCATTCCTCCTGATGGGATAAAAGCTCCACGCTTCCTCTTTTTAATCCTATCATTCTTCTCCCCAGGCAGCTTGCGGCTCTGCCGTACCCGTTGTACCAGTATGGCTATTCCGACAAAGCAATCCTGTAAATATCCGCCTGTTCTCCATCAATTTCAAAGCTGCGCTCATAAACTCCGCCATTCCGGATGATTGTTTTAACCGAAGGTTCATTCTTCTTTTCCACAGAAAGATACAGTTCGTTCATCCCCGCCTTCTTTGCGACCTCTAATAACTGCCGCAGCATTTCCGCAGCAAAGCCTTTTCTTCTTTCTGACGGACGGACGCTGTAACCGCAATTGCCGAGATCCTTCAGGAATTCGTTCAGCGTATGCCTTAAATCAATGATTCCCACAATTCTATCATGAGCATCAACGGCAAAGAATGTGTCTGTTATAACCCAATTCGGATTAACCGTTTCCTCTTTCGTGTTTGCGTCTATAGATCTGCACCATTCCGTGTAATCATCCGTTTTATCAAATAATTCACTTCCGTTAATGACAAATTCCCCATGATCAAAAAATTCCTGTCTGAATTCGATTGCCTGTTCTTTCCGTTCTTCTGTTGGTCTGACTAATTGAATCATTTTTCACACCCCTTTATCCGCTAAAATTTTATCAAATTTCTTCTCCGACAGGATTTCATGGGTTACAAGCTGCCCGTCATAAAAAAGGGAAAAGGTTGTAAAAGGCGAAGGGGCATTCTGCGCATCCTCTCTGGTCTGAATATGTACGGAGTGAAGCAAAGCGTTCCTGGCCTTTGCCATCTCCTCCAGTATCGGTACATACTTTGCCGTAAAAGGGCATTGGTTTGTATAATACAGCACAAATCCTTCCGGCATATCTTCATGCCTGCGCACACTATCCCGGAAACGTGGAAGCGGTGCGCCCTCTTCAAAGGGCAGGTACATCAGCTCAAAATAAGGCTCTGCTGTATCCGCTGTCCGAAAGCCCTTATAGCCCATATATTTCGGGTCAGAAAGGAATCCCATCTTTTTCCTGGAGGACAGGATTACAAGCCCCTTTTTCCCTTTCTCTTTACTGTCCCGGATGCACGCATCCAGCAGGAGGTTCGAGTATCCATGCCCTTTAAACTGCCCGGATACCCACAGGCAGTCGATGTACATATACCCTTCTGCTTCAACAGGAGCCCATGCGTATTCCGCAGGGATATACTCAATGAAGCATTTCCCCCTGACATTGCCTTTTAAGAATACAAGCCCTTCGTCCAGCCTGTCTTTCAGCCAGTTCTTTTTGGACATAACCTGGATATCCTTGTTATTGGAGATCGCACAGCAGATGTGTTCCTTATCAATATTTTCGTGTGTCAGATTTACGAGTTCCATATTCTATTGCCTCCTTCTTATCTTTATTAAATTTCCCGACCTGCCAGCCATATTCTTTTTCCGCTTTTCTGCATATATTCCCACAAAGCGTTGTATGTACTCATTGCCTTTCTCCTTTCTGCCCTCTCTTTTTCTTAAAAACATAAGCGGCAGTATTGATGATGCATAACAGCACAAAAAGGCTCATAAAGTTAATCCAAATATCCCTGTACGCTGTTTTCGCCAAAGGTTCCCGCAGTCCGCTGAACCAGACATAGGCGAACGCCAACAGCTGAGAAGGAATATATGCAATCAAATATCTGAGAACCAAAGGCTTAACAGGCAGATTCGTACACAGTTCAAATGCTGCTATCCCAATCAGGAGAATGACAGCTCTGTCTAATTCATGCCAGTTACCGCTTGGGTCTTCATAGATGCCGCTGCAAAGATATAAAACGCTGCTTAACAATGTAATTGCTGTATATATAATCGAATAAACCGACACAATACGGAGCCATTTTTTCTTATTCATTTTCTTCTCCAATCGAAACAATCCGAACGGCCGAAGCCATTCCGCCATCGCCATATGTGGGACTCTTTAAAAACTCCTTTGATGACTGGCTTATTTCCTGATGATTTAATATTGCATGAGTTACCTCATTTTCCCAATGATGTAACCTTGCATTTGATATGGCCTCTATTCCCAGCAGTGCGTCTACGATATGGTCATGATAACTGCTAACATGTTTCTTAATCATAAAACGCATAAGTTCCAGCCTCTTATTCATGCTTTTTATATTCGAGGAAGCAGGGGCTGTACGATATTGAATCAACGGTTGATTGACAATTCCAATCCATGATCCCGGAGAAGTTTCTAACATACTTAAAAAGAAATCCCAATCTTCAAAACCAGAACGCATAGATTCATCATATCCCCCGCACTGTTCAAAGACATCCCGTCGGAGAATGTGTGTCGCCGGACAGCAATTTCGGGATAAAAATGGATTTATGTTTCCTCCGACAGGGCAGACAATGGAGTCTAAAGCCCCAAATGTATGCATCCAGGAGGAAGCCGCGACCATGGATGGATTGTCACGAAGGCGCCGGCTTTCGTTCTCTGTATT
>VSNE01000267.1 GCA_009774155.1 Lachnospiraceae bacterium | reverse complement strand
GTATAATATAAAATTACGGGCTTGTAAACTGCCGGAAGCATGCTTTAGGCTCTGTGCTTTGCCGGACCCTGTGAGAACTTCCAGGCTCCGAACAGAATCAGAAGAATAAAATAGGCCGCCGCCACCATGCAGATGCTAAGAGCCAGATTCAGAATCTCCAGGCTCAGATGCAGGGCGGGAAAAAAACGCTTCAACAGGTCAACACCTCCTATAGACAAAAAAAGTGCGGCAAGGGGCTTTAATACAAGATCATCCAGGCCGAGCGTCGGGGTTACGTAAGGAGCAATGGCACGGATACCGAGACAGCACAGCAGGAGCTGGCTTGCCAAAAGTCCCCAAAGGACTCCCTGAATCCCATAAGCAGGAACAAAAAATATGACAAAAAAAATGCGCACAGCAATGCCTGCAAGCTGGTTGAAAAAGGTAATGGAAGTATTTCCAAGGCCGTGCAGAATACTGCTTAGGTTGCCGGTCAGATAGAGAAACGGGCAGATCCAGGAAAGAGTGACAAGAAATTCCCCTGCGAGATGCTCATGAAAGAACAGTGTCCCAAAATGTATTCCGAAGTGAAGGAAAATGCCCATACACAGAATTCCGATGGTGAGACCAAACTGGATTGTATATTCGATGGCTATGGAAATGTTCCTTTTGTTTCCCTTTGACTGCTCCTCTGAGATAACCGGAAGGAGCATGGCGGAGATGGATGAGGTAACCGCGTTTGGAAACATCAGAAAGGAGAGCGCCATACCGGTCAGGATGCCGTAAAGGCTGAGGGCATCCGCAGCGGTAAGCCCGGATTTCTGCAGGTTCAGCGGGATCAGCACAGCCTCCACACTCTGGAGAAGCGTAAGACTTAAACGATTTCCGGTAAGGGGAAGAGCCATGCCAAGAAGCGTGCGGCATTTGGAAAAATATTTACCGGGACGGCGGAAATCAGGCCATGCCTCGCCGGAGAAGTTCAGCATAAAAAGGGCGCTCCCGGCCTCGCCTGCCAGCAGTCCGAATGCGGCCAGAGAAGGAGTGATCCGTCTTCCCTGCTGGACACAGATACCGCAGAGAAGCCATACGGTTCCGATGCGGAGTATCTGTTCCAGAAGCTGTGCCAAAGAGGGAATTCCGGTTTTCTTTTTTCCCAGGTAAGAGCCTGCAAAGCAGCCGTGGACAGCAGCCAGCGGAATGGCGGCGGAGAGAATCCGCAGCAACGGTTCACAGCGGATCTCGTGGAGCAGATGGCGGGCGATAAAGGGAGCCTGCCTCCACAGGACAAGGGATACGGCCAGCGAGGATGCCATGGAAATAAAAAGCCCGGCATACAGAAATTCCGCGTGTTCATTTTTTCTGCCAAAAGCAGTGAAACGAGAGATGGAAGTTTCTATTCCGGAGGCGGTAAGGGCATGGCACACGGAAAAAACAGGAAAAATCAACTGATAGATTCCTATGCCTTCCGCACCCAGAGCCTGTGCCAGGAATATCTTATAGAAGAATCCGAGAAAACGGCTGAGTATCCCGGCAATGGTCAGAATCAGCGTCCCTCTGAGAAATAAGGAGAATTGTCTCATAAAAAACTCTTTTTTCCTTAAATATATTCATACAGAATACTTGACAGAACTTTGGCAGGATGCTATTATCGAAAATGAAATCCGACTAAAATACTCGGAATTAGAATATCGGATCAAATTGGCTCTGCGCAGGCAGAGCGGCGGAGAAAACAGAAAAAAGGTGACAGGATGAAGTTGTCTACGAAAGGGCGTTACGGCCTGCGCGCTATGGTTGATCTGGCGCTGCATGGCGAGACGGAGCCGGTTTCCATTGCAAGCATTGCGGCAAGACAAAAAATATCGGAAAGCTATCTGGAGCAATTGCTTGCAAAGCTTAAGAGGGCAGGGCTTGTAAAGAGCGTGCGGGGAGCAGGCGGAGGTTATATGCCGGGCCGGGAGACGGAAAGGATATCTGTCGGAGACGTGCTGAGGGCATTGGAAGGCAGTCTGGAACCGGTGGAATGTCCGGGGCTTTCGGATGAAAATGAGTGCGGCAAAGCGGATGTCTGTGTAACCAAATATGTATGGAGGCGCATGAATGACAGCATCAACCGCACCGCGGACGAGATAAAGATCAGCGATCTGGTAAAAGAGAGCCGGGAAGTGCAGGAAAAAAATCAGATTCCAGGATCATGTTGTGAAAAGAAGGAGTGATTTGGCATGGGAGAAGAAAAGAGATTGATTTATCTGGATAATGCGGCAACCACAAAGACTGCGCCGGAGGTGGCGGAGGCGATGCTTCCGTATTTCTCAGAGCTTTATGGAAATCCGTCCAGTGTATACAGCTTTTCTCAGAAGAGCAGGGAGGCGATTACGAAGGCCCGCGAGACGATTGCAAAGTCAATAGGAGCAAAAACAGAGGAAATTTATTTCACCGCGGGGGGAAGCGAGTCGGACAACTGGGCGCTGAAGGCGGCGGCGGAGGCTTACGGTTCCAAGGGAAAACATATTATTACAACAAAGATTGAGCATCATGCGATTCTGCATACCGCGGAATGGCTGGAAAAACACGGATTTGAAGTGACCTATCTGGATGTGGATGAGTGGGGCAGCGTCAGGCTGGAGGAATTGAAAAAGGCCATTCGTCCTACAACTATTTTAATCAGCGTTATGTTTGCGAATAATGAGATCGGAACCATTCAGCCGATAAAGGAAATCGGCGGGATTGCAAAGGAGCATGGAATTTTGTTCCATACAGACGCGGTTCAGGCATTTGGACAGCTCCCGATTCATGTGGATGAGCTGCATATTGATATGCTCAGCGCCAGCGCCCACAAGCTGAATGGGCCAAAGGGAATCGGGTGCCTTTATATCCGCAAAGGAGTGAAAATCAGAAGCTTTGTCCACGGCGGCGCGCAGGAGAGAAAACGCCGGGCGGGCACGGAGAATGTGCCGGGCATCGTAGGCTTCGGCGCAGCGGTGGAGAGAGCCATGCGTACAATGGATGAACGTGCGGCAAAGGAGCGGGAGCTTCGGAATTATCTGATTGACCGTGTTATGAGGGAAGTGCCGTATACAAGGGTAAATGGACACCGGACGAACCGGCTTCCGAATAATGCGAACTTCAGCTTTCAGTTTATTGAGGGCGAATCCCTGCTGATTATGCTGGATATGGACGGCATCTGCGGTTCCAGCGGATCGGCCTGTACCTCAGGCTCCCTTGATCCGTCTCATGTGCTTCTGGCTATCGGCCTGCCCCATGAGATTGCCCACGGCTCCCTGCGTCTGACGTTAAGTGAAGAGACTACAAGGGAAGAACTGGACTATGTGGTGGAATCAATGAAAAAAATTGTGGAAAAGCTAAGAAGCATGTCTCCGTTATATGAGGACTTTTTGCGCAGACAATAAAGTTATGGGCGGCAGCAAATTAAGAAAAGAGGAAAATGTAATGTATAGTGATAAAGTAATGGATCATTTCCAGAATCCGAGAAACGTAGGCGAAATAGAGAATGCAAGCGGCGTAGGCACGGTCGGCAATGCAAAATGCGGCGATATTATGCGTATTTATCTTGACATTGATGAGAACCAGGTGATTCAGGATGTAAAATTCAAAACCTTCGGGTGCGGGGCAGCGGTTGCTACCAGCAGTATGGCAACAGAGCTTGTAAAGGGAAAGACGATTGATGAAGCGCTGCAGGTTACCAACAAGGCAGTCATGGAAGCCCTGGATGGGCTTCCTGCGGTGAAGGTACACTGCTCTCTTCTGGCAGAAGAGGCGATCCATGCGGCTCTCTGGGATTATGCAGAGAAACACGGAATCAAGATTGAAGGACTGGAAAAGCCGAAATCGGACATCCATGAAGGGGAAGAAGAGGAAGGCGAAGAGTATTAGATATGGGGAAGAAAAAGGTTGTTGTCGGCATGTCCGGAGGGGTGGATTCCTCTGTGGCCGCATGGCTGCTGCTGAAGCAGGGCTACCAGGTTTTGGGCGTCACGATGCAGATCTGGCAGGATGAAGCCTTGGAGCAGATGGAGGAAAACGGCGGCTGCTGCGGTCTGAGCGCTGTGGACGATGCCAGGCAGGCGGCGTCTCACCTTGGAATTGCGCATTATGTGATGAATTTTAAAAAGGATTTTAAATAAAAGGTCATTGACTATTTTATGGACGAGTATCTTTGCGGC
>VSNE01000266.1 GCA_009774155.1 Lachnospiraceae bacterium | reverse complement strand
CGTGGATACCAGAGTTTTACCCTCGCCGGTGCGCATCTCGGCAATACGTCCCTGGTGCAGAATCATACCGCCGATCAGCTGTACCCGGTAATGTTCCATGCCAAGCACGCGCTTTGCCGCCTCGCGGACCGTAGCAAATGCCTCAGGGAGCAGATCATCCAGCGTCGCCCCGTCTGCCAGCCTCTGTCTGTATTCCTTTGTCTTGTCTCTCAGCTCTTCATCACTCAAAGCCTGCATCTGAGGGCGCAGTCCCTCGATTTTATCGATAGTAGAATCAATTAATTTCAATTCCCGCTCACTGTGAGTTCCGAATAGTTTGTCCAATATTTTCATGCCATGCTCCTAATTTTAAATATGTATCTATATATTTGCACAAATGACATTATATCATATGAAAAGGAATAATCAAATAAAATAATTGTGAACAGCCTGTTACAGCTCATCCGTGCCAAAATCAGAAACGGGATTTGGCATTGCCAAATCCCATAATATTTCATTTTTTTACAAATCCGGCTCCATGATGCCGTAGGTGCCGCCTTTTCTCTTATATACCACATTGATCTCATCGGTTTCCGCGTTCACAAAAGCGAAAAAGCTGTGTCCCAGAAGTTCCATCTGCACGCAGGCATCCTCCGGATACATGGGCTTGATGTCAAACCTCTTTGTTCTGATAATTTTAACCTCCTGATCCTCTGTCTCTTTCTCGATAAATTCTTTCTGGAAATTACCGCCGCCCTGCTGCCTTGCAATCAGCTTATTCTTATACTTGCGAAGCTGACGCTCAATCACTTCTTCCACCAGGTCAATAGATACATACATATCCGTGCTTGACTGCTCCGACCGGATAATGTTGCCTTTAACAGGAATCGTCACCTCAATTTTCTGCCGCTCTTTTTCCACACTTAAAGTCACATGGACCTCTGTGTCAGGAGTAAAATATCTCTCCAGCTTCCCTAGCTTGTCCATTACCGCTGAACGTAAGCCATCTGTAATATCGAGATTTTTGCCGCTGATGATATAACGCATTGAATCACTCCTTTGCTTTTTGATAGTACTATCATATCATCTTTCCGGCTGCCGCGCAATGAATTTCACAACCTCTTTATAATTCATATTTCCGCCGAACAGATCCAGCGCGCTGCCGATTGTCACATTCAGACGATTTTGTCCCCGTTCCTTTAACAGGCGCAGATCCTCGAAGCATCCCACGCCTCCTGCGTAAGTCACCGGAATACCCTTCCATGCTCCCAGCATCTCCACAAGCGGCTCTTCGATGCCGCGCGCAATGCCCTCCACATCCACTGCATGTATCAGGAACTCCGCGCAATGCCCTGCCAGCTCGTCCAGCACGGCAGGCGTCAGCATTACATCTGTAAACCGCTGCCAGCGGTCTGTTACAATATAGTAATCTCTTCCTCTTCTCCTGCAGCTTAAATCCAAAACAAGATGTTCCTTTCCCGCCGCACTCTCTATTTTCCGAAGATTTTCCCAGCTCACCTGCCCTCCGCAAAACACATAAGAGGTTACTATCACATGGCTTGCTCCCGCATCCAGGTAATCTGCCGCGTTGCTCTCTTTGATTCCTCCCCCCACCTGCAGACCTCCGGGGTATTCTTTAAGAGCCAGAAAGGCCTGCCGTCTGGTTCTCTCATAATATTCTGAACCTTCCTTATTAAGCAGTATAATATGGCCTCCCCGGATTCCCTCTTTTTTATAAAACCCGGCATAAAAGGCCGCATCCTGCTCCGATACAAAATTCTCTTCTGCCTGATCGCCGGCATCCTTCAATGTGCCTCCGACAATCTGCTTTACCTGTCCGTTATGTATATCAATGCATGGCCGAAATTCCATATATCCTCCATTATGTGTACGATTAAAAAAAGGAGTGCCGCCAATCGCTGCACTCCCATTTCATTACGGCGCCTCGCTGCCATTACCGTTTTCATTATCCACGGCATTCTCATCGTTCAGGGTGCCGTCTGCATTCCCATCCACGAGAGTGTCGCCGTCTCCGGTAACGTCATTGACCAGATCGTCTACCACATCATTGGCATCATTTCCAATCTCTTCAAGGAGACCGTCTCCGTCTACATCCGTATGGTCATAGACTCCGTCTCCATCTGTGTCGAACAGGACGTCATCGACATTAACTCCGTTGCCGTTCATATCCCCTCCTGCCGTATTGTCTGTGGCTGTGCCGTTTTCACCGGTTGTACCGTTCTCGCCGGTCGTTCCGGTTCCGGCATTGTCTGTGTCGGTTTTGCTGTTTGAGTTGCCGCATGCAGTGACAAAAAGCAATGTCACCAGTAACAGCAGACATACGCAATACTTCTTCAACTGTTTCATAAATGTCTCTCCTTTTAATTAAAATAAAGATGTAAAACAGTGGTTGACCTGCTGATACTAATATGGACTATTTTATTATTTTTATTCACTGCAAGCCGCATGAATCAAAAAAAATTAACAATTTTCAATCACATCGCTCATCTGATAATACCCTGCCGGTTTTCCTGCAAGGAATTTTGCCGCCTGAACGGCTCCTTTTCCGAAAATTGCCCTGGAATATGCGGTATGACTGAAGGTTATGACCTCATCTGTTCCGGCAAAAATCACATCGTGATCTCCTACAATTGTACCTCCGCGGACCGCCGAGATGCCGATCTCTTTCTTTTCCCTCTTCTTATGCTCCTGGCTGCGATCAAATTTATAAATATATTCCCGATCCAGAACCTCATTGATGGAATCCGCCAAAGCAAGCGCTGTTCCGCTTGGCGCATCCAGCTTCCGGTTATGATGCTTCTCCACAATCTCAATATCAAAGCCTGCCGGCGCCAGAATCCTTGCGGCATCCTTAAGAAGCTTCAGCAGCATATTCACTCCAAGAGACATATTTGCCGATTTCAAAACAGACACCCTTCTGCTGGCCTCCTCCACTGCCTGAAGCTGCTCCTCCGTCAGTCCGGTCGTACACAAAACCACCGGAATCTGACGCTCCACGCTGAATTTCAGGAGCTCATCCACCGCCTTTGCGGAAGCAAAGTCAATCACCACATCCGCATCCACATTACAGTCCCGCAGATTCGTAAATACCGGATATCCGTTCTCCCGGCAGTCCGCCAAATCAATGCCTGCCACAATCTCAATATCCTGGTCTGCCTTTATCAGGCCGGTAACGACCTGCCCCATATGGCCGTTGCAGCCATGCATAATTGCCCTGATCATTAGTTTTCTCCTTTTGCCTTTATGCCAAACGCATCCATTGCTTTCTTCAGCTGAGCCTGATGCTCTTCCTCCATTGCCGATAACGGCATTCTAAGCGGGCCGACTTCCCAGCCCAGCAGATTCATCGCCGCCTTTACCGGAATCGGATTCACTTCGCAGAACAGCTTTTCTACCAGAGGAAGCGCCCGGAGCTGAAGCTCGCGGCTTCCTGCCACATCGCCCTCCATAAATCTGGCAACAATGTCATGCGTTTCCTTTGGGGCAATATTGGATAATACGGAGATCACGCCTTTTCCGCCCAGAGACAGAATCGGAACAATCTGATCGTCATTTCCGGAATAAATATCAAGCTCATCTCCCGCAAGCTGGGCAATCTTCGCCACCTGGGAAATATTTCCGCTGGCTTCCTTCACACCAACAATATTTTTCACATGATGAGCAAGATAAGCAAGCGTCTCCGGCGCAATGTTCACGCCTGTGCGTCCCTGTATATTATATAAAATGACCGGAATTTTAACGGAATCCGCAATCCTTGTAAAATGTGCGATCAACCCCTTCTGGGTCGCTTTATTGTAATATGGGCTCACAAGCAGGAGCGCATCCGCCCCGTATTTTTCTGCCTCCTTGGACAAATATACTGCAGTGTCCGTACAGTTCGACCCGGTGCCCGCAATCACCGGAATCCGCCCTGCCACCTTTTCGATTGCAAAGCGGATCACCTCCAGATGCTCCTCATGGGTCAGCGTGGATGCCTCGCCGGTTGTACCGCAGATAATGATGCTGTCGGTACCGTTCGCAATCTGATATTCCAAAAGCTCCTCCAGCTTTGGATAATTCACTTCGCCTGTCTCTGTCATTGGAGTAATAATGGCAACTCCAGCCCCTGTAAAAACTGACATAATCTTCCTCCTGGTAATATTTATTCCATAATCTTTAGTTTACTTTCTGAATATAAGAAAGAGG
>VSNE01000265.1 GCA_009774155.1 Lachnospiraceae bacterium | reverse complement strand
GATTATATGGAAAATATTGCGGAGAAGAAAGATAAATATCGCCAATATTTATAACAATACCGCCAGCTATAAAATATAATTGGCGGTATCATGACAATAAGGGGGATGCAGCATGTTTATTGACAAGCTTAGGGTAAAGGATAATCTGGAGGAGATTCTCGGTCATTCCTCCAAGCCGTTTCCTCACACATCCTATTACGTAGAACCGGAAAAATTTCCGGGGGGATATATTCCGTGGCACTGGCACCGGGATGTGGAAGTCATGTATATCGTCCAGGGGCGGCTGAAGCTTACGACGAACATGGGGGAATATGTGCTGGAAGCGGGGGAAGCCGTATTCCTTAATTCCAATGTCCTGCATTTACAGACGCCGGAAAAAGGAGATAAAGTGATTACCTTAAACCAGGTATTTGACGCGTCTTTGATTTCGGGCCAGTACCGGAGCGTTTTTGAACAAAAATATGTAGAGCCGCTTCTGTCCTGCCGGGAGATTGACGCCATGGTGTTCCGGCCTTCGGATGTGAGGCAGCGCAAAATCATTGATTTTATCAGAAGATCCCAGGACACCGCGGATGAGCAGGCATATGGCTATGAGCTTCTGGTGCGGAACGAACTGTCCGTTGTATGGCTTCTCATATGCCAGGAGGCGGAGGAAAAGCTGGAGCAGAAGAAGGCCGTCAAAAATACGGGGGAAGAACGGCTGAAAGATATGATGCTGTATATACAGGAGCATTATATGGACAAGCTTCTGCTGAAGGACATTGCATATGCTGCCAATATCAGCGAACGGGAAGCGCTGCGCTCTTTTAAAAAGCATTTGAACACGACCCCGTTTACTTATTTATCGGAATACCGTATCCGAATGGCAACTGTGAAGCTGAAGGAAACAGAAGCGTCCATTTCCGATATTGCGTATGACTGCGGGTTCAGCTCCGCCAGTTATTTTGGGAAGATATTCCGTGAGACTATGGGGTGTACTGCTTTAGAATACCGGAGAGGTATAATTTGATTGCCAACAAAACGTTCGGATGCTATAATGATTATAATTGGGTTAAGTATCGATTATTGAAGGGAAAAGGATAAATAATATGTTGGATTATCGCATCAGGGCCGGAGAACCGGCTTTTCTGGGAGTGACTAGGCATGGAAAAGACATCAATTTTGCGGTAGTAGTGCGTGATGGAAAAACATGCAGCTTGATTTTGTATCCAAAGGGTTCACAGGAAATTGCGGCAGAGATTCCCTTTACGGAAGAGATGCAGTTCGGTGACATCTACGCCATGCAGATTCATCAGCTTCCCATAGATGAATATGAATATAATTATCGGATTGATAAAACTGTGACATTAGATCCATATGCCAGGGCTGTCCGCGGCAGAGAGATTTGGGGCGCCTGCAGGGACAGCGTACACGCAGTCCGGGCGGGTATACCGTTTGAAAAGTTTTCCTGGCAGGGGGACAGGCCCCTTAAGCTTCCCTACGAGGAATGTGTGATGTATGTAACTCATCCGAGGGGCTTTACCATGTCTCCTTCCTCAAAGGTACGGCGTCCGGGAACCTTTGCCGGTATCAGGGAGAAGATTCCGTATCTGAAAAGGATGGGCATCACCCAGTTAGAGCTGATGCCTGTTTATGAGTTTGAAGAAACAGGAGAGGAAGCGCCTTCTAAAAAGCATATGCCCATTTGCCGGAGCAGTATGGAAAAAATCAATTACTGGGGCTATGGGGACGCATGCTTTTTTGCGCCGAAAGCCGCCTACAGCGCAACGGGGAATCCGATCCGGGAGATGAAGGAGCTGGTCAGGGATCTGCATAAAAACGGCATTGAGCTGATTCTGGAATTTTATTTTCCGGTGCGCACCAATCCGAATCTGATTCTGGACTGTGTCAGGTACTGGGTGTCAGAATATCATATTGACGGGGTGCATGTGAACAGCAGCGGGACTCCTTTGACGGCGCTGGCTCTGGACCCCCATCTTTCGGAAACAAAGGTGATGAGTGAATTCTTTCCTATGGATCAGATTTATGAGCGGGATTATATGCCGGGATTCAGAAAACTGGCAGAATATAATGATAATTTTCTGGTAAATGCGAGGCGTTTCCTGAAAGGAGACGAGGACATGCTCTGGAAGATTACAGAGTGTCTGCGCAGTAATCCCCCGCAGCTTGCGGTAGTGAACTATATGGCCAGTCATAATGGCTTTACTTTGTCCGATGCGGTTTCTTATGATGTAAAGCATAACGAAGCGAACGGAGAGGATAACCAGGACGGCGCCGATTATAACTACAGCTCTAATTATGGGGAGGAGGGCGCTGCGTCCAGCCGCGGGCTGGAGCGTCTGCGCAGAAGACAGGTGCGCAATGCTTTTCTTCTGGTAATGCTTTCCCAGGGAGTGCCGGCTATTTACGGCGGGGATGAGATGGGGAATTCCCAGAACGGCAATAATAATGTTTACTGTCAGGATAATGAGACATCCTGGATTCAATGGAGCAGAAAAAAAGCGGATCAGAGGCTTCAGCAATTTGTAAGGGAGACTGTCGCTTTTCGGAAAAGCTGCCCTGCCTTCGGACGCAGGAACGCATATATGATGAGGGATTATTTGTCCAAAGGAATGCCGGACTTATCCTATCATGGAGAAAAAGCATGGTATGGAGAATTTGAAAGCTACAACCGGCAGGTAGGGATTCTGTACGCAGGCTGCTATACGGGAGGAGAAACCTGCTATGTACTTTATAATATGCATATGACCGAGCATGAGCTGGCGCTTCCCACGCTTCCTTCCGGGCAGAAGTGGTATGTGGCGGCAGACAGCGGACGGGAAACAGAGGTATTTTACCGGAAGGGAGAGGAGCCTCTTCTTGAAAATCAGAAGATGGCCGCGGTTCCTCCAAGGACAATTATGATACTGGCAGGTAAAAAAAATGAGGCTGATTAATATTTGGAAACATTTTTATACGATCACGGAACATAAGATAATAGTTGCAAAGCATTGCTTCAGAGTAGGAATGTACTGGCAGGGGCTGACTCATGATCTGTCAAAATATTCCCCGTCCGAGTTTTGGCAGGGCTGTAAGTATTATCAGGGCTTCCAGAGCCCGAACAATGCGGAAAGAGAGGCCAAGGGCTACTCCTCCGCATGGCTTCACCATAAGGGGCGGAACAAGCACCATTATGAATATTGGATTGACTACAGTCTTAAGCCTGTAAAATGCATGGCCGGCATGAAAATGCCTTTAAAATATGTAAATGAGATGATTATGGACCGGATTGCGGCGTCTAAGGTGTATGAGGGAAAGGCGTATACACAGCATTCTCCCCTTGCTTATTATGAAAAGGGAAAAGATGCGTATATGATTCACAAGGATACGCGGGCGCTCCTTGAGTATATTCTCCATATGCTGGACGAGAAGGGGGAGGAAAAGACATTTGCCTATATAAAAAGGTATATGGTAGGGAGAAAAAAGTATCCTCGGATTCCGGGACCGGAAAAAAATGATTTTTTAAAAAATAAAGAAGGGTTTTGAAATTTCACGCAGTATATTTAATTATAGAAGGAGATTTTCAAAGCTGTCGTCGAAGGAGGGGATGGGATGACGATTCGGGAAAGCGCAGAGGAATGGGAACAGCAGTCTTTGAGTCCTTATGCGGCGCTCAGCCGGGATTCCAGGGGAAGAGACAGAGAAGAGCCCCCTTGCGATATCCGTCCGGTTTACCAGCGGGACAGGGACCGGATTCTGCACTGTAAGGCGTTCCGGAGGCTGAAGCATAAGACACAGGTATTTTTGACCCCGAAGGGAGATCATTACCGGACCCGACTGACACATACCCTGGAGGTGGCCCAGAATGCCAGGACGATCGCCCGGGCGCTCCGGCTCAACGAGGATTTAACAGAAGCGGCCGCGCTTGGACATGACCTTGGGCACACTCCTTTTGGACATGCCGGGGAACGGGCTTTGAGCCGTGTGTGCAGTGAAGGCTTCACCCACTATGAGCAGAGCGTCCGGATTGTGGAAAAGCTGGAAAAGGGAGGAAGAGGGCTGAATCTTACATGGGAGGTCAGAGACGGAATACGGAATCACCAGATGTCGGGAAAGCCGGCGACGCTGGAGGGAAAGATTGTCCGCTACTCGGATAAGATTGCCTATATTAATCATGATGTGGACGATGCCATAAGAGGAGGCGTTATCAGGGAAGAGGAGCTTCCGAGCGTATATACT
>VSNE01000264.1 GCA_009774155.1 Lachnospiraceae bacterium | reverse complement strand
CTACCGCTGCTTTCTGTAAAAAGCACGGCGCTCTGTGTGCCTATAAGGCCGAAAACGGATGGTTTGCAATACAGATCGTATTATAAAAAGCAGCGTCCTGACGTTCCCGTCATTCTGCTGCTTTTTCTCTGCCTGTGTCAGCCGGTAAGATACTGCTCCGCAATCTCCTTCATCTGCTCCCATTTGTTCTCCATATCCTTCACCATGCAAAACTGGGTTCTGGCGCGATCCAGATTATGCTCCGGACGGTGAATCTTAAAATAATGATCCCCCTCCAGGTAATCGGTCAGAAAACGGATACCGCATTCCAGCGTCATCAATTTAGCCCCCATAGGAAGCATCCGAATCTCCGTTTCCGTCAGAGAGCCCCCGCATCCTTGGACATATCCTTTTGTATACAGAGCAAACAGCTCCAGATCACAGGATATTTTGGATAAGTCCTTCTCATCCTCCAGACCGGTATTGGCTCCAAACCGGATGGAATCACCATAGTCATAGAGTGCAGAACCCGGCATGACCGTATCCAGATCAATGACGCAAATCCCCTTTCCGGTTTCGTCATCGATCATAATATTGTTAAGCTTTGTGTCATTATGAGTTACCCGCAGCGGTATCGCCCCCGATGCCAGCATATCGCAAAGCACCCGGCAGTCTTTTTCACGCTCCAGTACAAACCGAATTTCTTCCTGTGCCTTTTCCGCCCGATGGCATACATCCTCCTTCACTGCCTGCTTAAACTTGGCCAAGCGATCCGGCGTATTGTGAAAATCCGGTATCGTCTCATGCAGGCTTGCCGCCGGAAAACTGGAGAGAAGCTTTTGAAAATGTCCGAATGCCACCGCGCTTTCATAGAAGTTTTCCGGATTTTCCACCGTATCATAGCTGGTGGCCCCTTCCACAAACCGGTACATCCGCCAGTAGGTTCCGTCAGCCGCATGGTAGTACGGACGGCCGTCCCGGGACAGAATCACATTCAGAGCCTCCCGCTTTGGATCTCCTCCGGCCTCACGAATCCTGTCCTGCAGAAAATTTGTCACGTTCATCACATTTTCCATCAGTCCCTGCGGATCTTTAAATATTTTATGGTTCATTCTCTGAAGAATATATTTCTTCTGTTTCCCGTCCTCCCGTCTGCAGGTCACAAGATAAGTATCATTAATGTGCCCGCTTCCGTAAGGAACAATGCTTTCTGCTTCTTTGTCAACCGGAAAATGCTCCGTAATCCGAAGCAGTTCTTCTTTTCCACTCCTCACAGGTATGTCCTCCTTACTCCCACAGCTTTTGCGGATACTTACCCCTGTCCTTCATTGCCTGAAGCGCCTTTACTACGATCGGTTTGTCCTCTTTATAGGTTATACCGTACCATCGATCGCGGGATTTAAGCACCATTACCTCCGCCTTTCCTGTCTGAATCAGTTCGTCCACCACAAAAGGAAGGAAATATTCACACTTCAGAGGGTTTTTGGAAATGCCTTCCCTGAGAAATTCTGCAAACCGGGCGTTCAGCTCCGGCAGTATGCTCTCCGAAAATCCCCACATATTCATAGATACAACTGCATCTGCGGGTAATTCGATCCAGGTTGCGCCGCCATCCTCCGTGCAGGCCGGCCCGTCTCCATGCTTTTCAATGTGTGTACGCTCTGTAATCCTGGTCAGTCTGCCTCTTTCATCCGTCTCGCAGACTCCCCTCGCCACATGACCGTTTTCCGTCAGTGTATTCTCCAGCAAATATCCTGCCATTGTATACTGATATTTTTCTTTATCCTCATGGCTGGTAAGAAAATCATAAATCATCCCGAATGCCTGAGAGCCATAGTAGTCATCCGCGTTGATAACTGCAAAGGGTCCATGAATCACAGGAAGACAGGAAAGAACCGCATGCCCGGTCCCCCATGGCTTCACTCTTCCTTTTGGCACCTCAAAACCGTCCGGCAGATTGTGAAGATCCTGAAACACATATTCCACCTGAATCTGCTTCTCTATCCGATTCCCGATTCTTTCCCGGAAGTCTGCTTCGTTTTCCTTCTTGATGATAAACACCACCTTCTCAAAGCCTGCCTTCACCGCATCATAGATAGAAAAGTCCATAATAATATGCCCTTCCGCATCCACCGGATCAATCTGCTTGAGTCCTCCGTAACGGCTTCCCATTCCTGCCGCCATAATTACCAGTACTGGTTTTTTCATATTATATGCCCCTATTCTTCTATATTTTTCCAGAGAATCTCTCCCGGCTCCAAGGTCACCGCTGTCATATGTCCTTCTCCGTCGTACACATCTGTAACCTGTTTATGTCCGCTGTTGTTCAGAACCGCATACTCTCCCGCTTCCGGATAAGCATGTACCTCACAGAACGGGTTATCCGCATACCAGCGGTAGAGCTTTTCCTCCTGCGATGCGGCATAATAGAGAGCCCGCATCAGCAAACGGGTATTGGCATGGCTGTAAGGAAGCCCTGCCAGATAGACCCCTCTTCCTTTTCCATAGGAGTGTGCCGCCGCATGAATTTCATGGTTGGAAAATTCCACGATTTCCGTATCCTCTCCCAGGGCATAGATATTTTTCATTCCTTCCCCGAAATCAAAGTCCTCTGTCCTGTCCTGAATCAGATAATGCCCCGGCTGTGCCGTAGTAAAATATTTATCTGTAGAAAGGGTAAAGCCCAGCTCTTTATCCACGCCGAATATGTCCGCAAGCTGGAAAAATCTTCCGTTCCTATGAACGGCGGACGGCTCTCCGACGCCTACCAGGCCTCCTCCTTTGTATACCCATTGCCGGAGCAGGGTTATCACTCTCTCGTCCTCCCACCAGGAGCCGCCTGAAAACGCCGTGCCTGCATCACCTGCATTGATGATCACATCCACATCCTCCGGAATACCGTGTTCCAGGATTTCGTCAAAGCTCAGAAAGCATACGTCCACGCCGGCACCGCTCAAAGCCTCCAGTATTCCAAAGTAGGAATATGCCTCTTTATACCAGAGCGCATGAGCAACCATATAGGGCTGCCAGGCGCGAAGTCCTCCCCAGCAGTTCAAAACTGCCGTTTTCAGCCCGCAGTATGGCTTTTTCCCATGAATTTTGTCATAAATCTCCCGGAATTCATCTGTAACCTGCTCAATATAATCCACAAAATCCGGAAATTTGTAAGCCAGACTCAGATATCCGCCATAGCCAATACGGTCTAAAGGCTTTCTCATCAGCGCCCTTCTCGCCTTCAGCCAGTTCTCTCTGGCCTCAATGCATGGATCGTTGCCCTCGCAGAAGGTATCCGGGAAAAAATAAGGCAGAAACCGTCCTTCCGTATATTTTACCCCCGGAATATCGGAAATCAGACGGAGCGTTACTCCGTCTCCCACGCTTCCTACCACTGCATCCAGTCCGATACTCTTAAAATAGGGGCCGTATGGTTCTGTTCCAATCCAGTTATCCCCCAGAAACATCATAGCCTCTTTGCCGGCCTCATGAACCAGCGCCACCAGCTCAGCCGCTTTTTTTGACACAAACCGCTGAATAAAATCCACATAGTCCAGATATGCTTTTGTAGGCACGCGGAACGTGGAATTATAATAGCCATTATCCACCAGATCCTCCGGACGCAGACGATAGCCATACTCTGCCTCAAACTCCTGAAGCGCCTTTACGGACACCGTTCCTCCATAGCCGAACCAGTCCACAAATTTTTCCTTTGCCTGACTGTTGAACACCAGTGTAAAATGATAGAAAAAGGTGGTAAACCGCACCACATCCGTATCCGGGTTATCTTTCAGCCACCGCACCAGATAGTCCTTTGCAAACTGCCCGGATGCCGCCTGGCGGATATCAAAGGGAATCTCATGAGGCTTGTCTCCCCAGTTATTCGTAATATGGTTGTACATCTGTGTCGGATCCCAGACAGCATATACAAGAAAGCTTACCGTATATTCATGGAACGGGACTGCCTGCGGAATGCATACGCTGTGCTTCTCCCTATCCAGCTCCCAGCCATCTGCCGGAACCGGTTCTCCCAGCGTACGATCCATAACCTCCCACCATTCCTTGGGATCATGAATATAATCCGGAATCACCTGTTCTTCGTAATACCCTTCCATAAACGGAATCGTAACCCTTCTGTCCGCAGCCGTCCAGCGTCCGGACATAAGATAAAGCTGCTGACATTCCTCCATATGCTTTTGGGCAAATTCATTGTGCCCCCTTGACACAAAGTATGTAGTATATATTTT
>VSNE01000263.1 GCA_009774155.1 Lachnospiraceae bacterium | reverse complement strand
GTTTCTCTCCTTCCTCCGGTTGTTCCCCCTCTGATGGCTTCTCCCCTTCTTCCGGTTCGCCTTCCTCAGGTTTCTCTTCCTCTGACGGCTTCTCCTCTTCCTCCGGTTCCCCCTCCCCGGGACTTTCCCCCGGCAGTTTCTCCTCTTCAGATGGTTTTTCCTCTTCTTCCGGACTTTCCTCTTCCTGCGTTTCTGTCCCGTCTTCCGTCAAGCCTGCATCTGTCTCCTTCTGTGTCACGGATTCTCTATAATTCTCCGCGGCATAAGCAACTCCCTGATCCGTTACAAGCAGAACACAAAGCATTCCCGTCGCAAGTAGTCTTTTCCAATTCATAAGCTTTTCGTAGCCTCCTGTTGTACTTTAGTTGTCTATTCATTTCGTATTGCTGCCAGAGGACTTAATTCCATCGCTCTCTTTGCGGGAAAAAATCCGGCTACCATACCTACCAGCACTGCAAATACAAGCGAAACAAAGGGCAGCCAGATCGGAATATAAGATACGGTGGTAGATCCTCCCTCGCTGTAAAGTCCTCCCAGGAAAAAATTAATTCCAAATGACAGCAGATAACTGAGCAGCAGTCCGAAAAAACCGCCAAGCAGCCCGATAAATCCTGCCTCCCATAAAAACATCTGTCTGATCACACCCATATCACAGCCTAATACTTTGATGATTCCAATCTCCTTTGTCCTCTCATAGATAGACATCATCATTGTATTTGCAATACCAATCGCCGCAACAAAAAGCGAAACCGCGCCGATCCCCCCCAGTACAGCCTGAATCATTCGGTATTGGTTCTGCATGGATTCCAGATATTCAGCATTGCTCCATGCTTCATATCCCATCTCCGTAATCTGCTTCTGAACATCTGTCACATTTTCCATCTTATCTACATATACATATGCCTGATCATAAGAAAACTCCGCATAGGGCTTTCCGCTCTTTGTCTCCGGCTGTCCGGGTATCACTCTCCCTCTGAAAATTTTCTTCAGCTTTGTCTGCAGAGCGTCAATATCGCAGTAAATATTCCAGGAAAATTCATTATACTCCTCATTGGTTCCTTTAATGGACGCCGTTCCGTTTACTGCATATTTCTTTGGCGGAGTTCCCTCCCCCGACTGTGCACTGTAATAGCTGTCCACGTCAAACACTACCAGAAAAGGTGTTCCCAGAAGATCCACATCCGGCTGCTCCTTCGTATCCCAATAATTTTCCTCTGTTTTATAATTATAAAAATCATAGATTGTCTGATTGCCGAAAATGAGGGAAAGCTCATCTCCCTTACCAGGAAGCTTTCCCTCTCCGATCGGCATGTTCATCTCTTTCATGGCTTCCAGGCTCATGGCCGTCAGGCTGGTATTCTGCTCATAGCTTCCCTGACGCAGCAGAACCGAAAAATTCATCACAGGGGATACCAGCGTCACATGCTCCAGCTTTGTCAGGGAAGCTATACTTGTATCGCAGAGCACCCCTTTCAGTTCGCCGCTTTTCACATAATCATCATAGCTCCCATTTCCATAAACTGTGATGGTTGTCAGTCCGCCGGACTCTTCAATCTGCTCCATCGTAGATTTATTCAGTCCAAAGCCAAGGGAAAGCATCACCACAATTGACGCGGTTCCTATCAGAACGCCAAGCACGGTCAGAAAGGTACGCATTTTTCGCCTTGTAAGATTGTTTGCACTCATCTCCAGCAAATCAAAAAATTCCATTCCAATCCTCCGCTACTTCTTTTCTTCGGCATCATCCAGCGAAATCTTTTCCATCTCTGAAAAATATGCTTTATCCTGCTCCAATATCTTTAGCATCTTTTCTTTCTTCCGTTCTCTTACCTTCCGAACCGTTACAACTGCCGCCAGAATTCCCACAATCAGAATCACCGGGATCAGAATGAGCGGTAAAAGCCCTGTGCTTTCGGTTTCCTCAGTTTCGTCCGGTATTAAATCCTCCGAAACACTTTCCTCTTCCGCTTCTCCTACTATCAGCGTCATGTTTCTTTCGACTGTGCTGGCCTCTCCATTGGCATCCTCATAAGAGATCTTAACCTTCACGGTTCCGTCGTCCTCCGTCACTGCCGCTCCGGTCAGCATGGCGTCCACATTTCCGGTTGCCCCGGTATCGATATTTCCCACAAAAGTATCCCCTCCGCTGACGGAATCGGCTTCAAAGGAAATGGTCACATTATAAAGGCTTGTCTTTCCTGTATTGTAGATACTGAACATCACATTCGCTTCGGAGCCGACAATCAGCCTGGAAGGCATAACCTCAATGGAGCTTACATCAAATTTAGCATCCTGCTTTACCGGAATCGAAAGACTGGAGCTGGTTGTAAAGGCATTTGCCGAATCATCCTCATAGTCAATACTCATTCCAAGCTGATAAGAATTTTGCGCCAAATCAGATTTGGCAGTCATATCAATCGTGATTTCCTTGCTCTGTCCCGCGGGGATCGAATCCAGAAACAGCGTATTGGAGCCTGCTACCGGAATAAACGAAGCAGAGGTTACCTTATCATCCGCTCCTCCTTCGGTCGCTTCAAACTCAATCTTCATATTGCCGACCGCCGTATCCTTGGAAGTATTCTGAAGGACCGCCTTCAGTGTAAACTTCTCTCCCGCATGCACGGTCTCCGGACTTGTGGTATAGCTTGTTACAATCACCCGCGGAACCGACTGGTTATTCCCGCTCCCGGCGTTTTTTCCTTTCACATTCACGTAAAGCTCCAGCGTACTGTTCTCAATATCTCCGTTGGCATTTTTAAACGACACTTCAAAGGACAGCTTCTTATAACCGGTAACCGCATCCTTTCTCGTTCTCCATACATATGTAATCTCCTGCCGCCTCTCCAGCGGATCTGCAATAGAATCCGCTCCCGGCAGACGATCCAGCTTCACCATGTAGCTTGACTTTTCAATCTCAAAAGGAAAGGATTCTGTCTCTTCAGCCAGCACCGGCTCCACATAAATATCCGTCACATCATATTTATCCATATTGGTAATGGGAATGACCACGTTTACCGTCTGCCCGGCCACAGCAGTGGGGGTCGCCCAGTTATCGCAGACTACCAGCTTGGAATTTGTGCTGTATGACACGGGAGCATCATTGTCGTTATCGTTGTTGTCATTGTCGTCATCGCTATCGTCATCATCGCCGCTGCCGTCATCGTCGTCGCGTATAAAATCATCAATACTCAAACCGTCATCCTGTTCTGTCGCATAGCCTATATTTCCTGTACATATCCACAAAACCATACTGAAAAGCAGCAGCCATATTCTCTTTCTTCTCATGATTCTTCTATTTTTCCTCCTTCTTTTCTGCGTTCTTCTATCAATGATATTTTCCCGTCCTTTATATGAAAAATCCGATCTGCAAAACCTGCAATCTCATTATCATGTGTGACCATAATCAGGGTTTTACTGTATTTTCTCACGATTCTCTGCATCATGCTCATAATCTCCGCGGTCGTATTGGAATCCAGGTTACCCGTAGGCTCGTCAGCAAAGATAATATCCGGATTGACGATCAGGGCTCTGGCAATTCCCACACGCTGCTGCTGTCCTCCTGACATCTGGCTGGGAAGATGATCTGCATGCTGCTCCAGTCCGACTGCTTTCAGCATCATCCTGGCCCTCTGCAGCCGCACAGGCTTTGGTATTCTGCGGAAACGCAGGGGAAGAGCCACATTCTCCTCCGCTGTCATAGAAGCAAGCAGATTAAAGGACTGAAAAATAAATCCCACATTCTCTCTCCGGTACTGCACAAGCTGGTTCTCGCTTAGCTGTTCAATCCTTTTCCCTGCAATCTCTATCACTCCCCGGGTAGGAGACTCCAGGCCGGCCAGCATATTCAGCAGTGTGGATTTTCCGGAGCCGGAAGTGCCCACAATAGAGCAGAACTCTCCCTTCTGCACATCAAAGCTGATGCCATTCAGTGCAAAGACATGATTCTCCCCAACTTCATAAATCTTATATAAATTTTCCACATGAATGATGGATGATGAATCCTGCATCCTCTATGTACTCCTCCGTCTGTCATTTTTTTAATATGCTGCAGTATCAGAGGCGAACTGCCCTTCGCCCCGATATCATGTTATACAGTATATCACAATTTTTCATGCTTTCAACAAAATTTCCCTGGAATTAAAGGTTAAAAAATCAGAGCAGGACATTGTCTTTTGCCCTGATAAATATTTCCGGGCACTGGTTTTTTCCCCGGATATATCATATTTTCACTGTATTTTTTGTG
>VSNE01000262.1 GCA_009774155.1 Lachnospiraceae bacterium | reverse complement strand
GTTTATTACAAGATTGATTCATGAAAAAAAGATAAGCAATCTTAATATAGTCTGTTATGTGGAAACAGAACCAGGCAGAAAGGAATTTGAAGGATTAAAAGTATTTCCGGCCAGTGAATTAAGCGGAATGGAATATTCAAAGGTGCTGGTTGCCAGTACCTTTGTGAAGGAAATTCGGAATTGGATTGTTGAAAATAATATTTCCGAGACAGACATTTGTTATGCGGCAGAAAGAAAAATTGCCATTGCCGGAAATGATGGATGGGAAGTGAATTTTGAGGATGACGATCCGAAAGAATGGATTTCATTTATGAAAAATGTGTTATTTACAAATTCCATAGAATTTATCGAATCCGTTTCTGAGATTGGAAAGGATTTTTCAAAGTATTGGAATGTGGAAGGCTTATATAAAGTTGAGAATATTTCTTCTTCTTTAAAGAAAAATCAGGAGGATATGCTTTATTCTTCTTTTATACCACACTTAAAGCCTACAGATATTTTATGCGATATGGCGTGTGCATGGGGATTTTATAGTGAAATGCTTGCAAAATATGTCAAACATATAGACGCTGTAGATTACTCAGAATATCAGATTAGCGTGGCCAGGGAGAATTCTGAGAAGAAGGGCATATCCAATATTGAATATTATGCGGCGGATGCCAGAGAGTATTGTTTTGATAAGGAATATAATGCCTTTGTTATGATGAGCCTATTGCTGAATATTCAAAATGATGCAGAGGTTGTGAAAATTTTGGAAAAAGTATATAGAGCTATGAGTCCGGGAGGATATGTTTTTGTAAAGGATTCTTTAACGAAAATGGAAGAGTCAAAGGTGTATGGGTTTGACCTGAGAGATTCCTATACAGGCTGTTACAGAAATATGGGCGATTATGAGAAAATGTATACGGATATGGGATTTAAAATTATAGAAAAAAGAATTTTGGCGGATGATTTTTATACAGGGGTGGTAGAAAAGCCGTCTGTCGGATATTTGATGAAAAAGGAGCATTAGCTATGAAAGATTCTATCCGCTTTTTGGTTCTCTGGGTTGGAACGAAATGTACATTGCGGTGTAAGAACTGTTGTAATTTAATACCCTATGCAAAACCAATATCTTACAATGTGCAAAACATAATGGACAATTTGGCATATGTTACGAAGGATGTTGCGGTGGAACTGTTACAGATACAGGGAGGAGAACCATTTACTCACTCCCAGCTAGATGAAATCATTGTAAGCTGTGCTTTGAATCAGAATATTAAAAAGGTGGAGATCGCATCAAACGGGACCGTTTTTCCCAATGACAGGACTCTGAAAATACTGAAAGAGTATGAGGATAAGGTTGTGCTCAGGTTATCTAAATATACCTGTGTTGAATCAAGGCAAAGAGATGTGGATATGTACTTACAGAAGCAGGGCGTGAAAGCCGTTCACTATGACTTTATGTTTGGCAATGGTTTATGGTTTGATTCCGGGGATATCAGCCAAAACTATAACGGAAATCAAATGGAAGTAAAAGAGATATACAGAAAATGTGCAAACAGAAGCTGCTGGGTGCTGGCAAACGACTACATGGCGGTATGCGGCAAAGTTATTAACTTACTTGAGATTAAGGGCGGAAAACCTGATGAAAATAATATAATCAATGTGTCTGCATGCAGGGAAAGCAATCTCTCTTTCAGGGAAGTATTACAGAGATTTGACAGGAAATACATAGAGGAAGTTCCGGCGTTGTGCGGTTACTGTAAGATACAAAATGAATATATTGAGCCGGCAATTCAAATATCGCATTCTTAAATCATGAAACAAAACAAATGGATTGCAATAAGGGAGCGAATCACAGGAAAGTACCGGCATATTTGGAAGGAAGGCGCAAAATGAAATCATTAGAACAGAGGCTGCAGGTTGTAGAAGAGCATGTAAGGAACAACAAAATTAAGGTTATGATTATCGGCCTTGGAAGTGTTGGGTCCTATCTGCTTGATTATCTGGTAAGTAAGAATGACCAGGCAATCCGTATAGTGGCTGTTGGCCGCGATGCGGATAAGATGCAGGAAAAAGTAAATATCACAAGAGTTGCAGGACTTATCAGGGGCGTGAACAAGTCGCATATTGAAGTGGAGGGCGGTGTTGAACTGAATGACGTCAGTTCGGTGAAGGCTGCCATTGAGAAGCATCAGCCGGATTTCATTGTGAACTCAAGCCGCGCCTATCCGGGGCTTAAATACGGCAGTATTTCATGGGCTAACGTAAGGGCGTATGGGATCTGGAGTCCTCTTGCCATCCGCTTTACAAAGAATGTAATGGATGCCTGCGACCTGGCAGATACGAATGCGATCGTAATCAATACATCCTATTCGGATGCTGTTATTCCGTGGCTGAAAAGCGCCGGAAAAGCTTATCCTGACTTTGGAAGCGGCAACCTGAATCATCTTGTGCCCAGAATGAAGTTTGCAGCCGCAAATATGCTTGGTGTGGATGATTTCTGGAATGTTGACATTATGTTTGCGGCAGGACATTTCCATGATGTATGCATCAGCAAGGAAGGACAGACAGAAGGGATAGAGCTGCCTCTTAAAATATATTACAGGGGTCAGGAGCAGAAGCTGTCCCATGATGAGATTTATAAGAGCTGCAAAATATCAATGCCTGTTGACCAGACAAGAAATATGATGAATGCATCAAGCAATTATCAGATTATCTCGGCTGTAATTGATGCCATCCGTACAGGAGAGAATCAGAGAGTGCTTACGCCGGGGTTTGACGGCAATATTGGCGGATACCCTGTTCTTATTGGCTATAAGGACGGCAGGCTGTCCGCCTGGATTGACGAATCTGTATTCAGCTTTGAGGAGATGAACCGGGCTGACAGAGCGTCTATGGCGCTTGACGGTATTGAGGATGTCGTTGACGGAAAGCTGATTTACACAGAGGAGCTTATTCAGAAGGTTATCAAAGCCTTCGGCGTAGAGCTTCCGAAGACTGTTTCATACAATGACATTGATAAGACTGCAAAGTTTATCATAGATGAGATTATCATGCCCCAGCTTGCCGGGAAGAGTAAGCCGCCGGCAGGAGAGAGCAGATGAAGGTCGAAAAATTAGCTGAAATTATCGGCTCCGATTTTTATACAGGGGTTCCGGACAGCCAGTTAAAAGCGCTGTGTAATTATTTGATGAATACATACGGGATTGACCCTGAACATCATATGATTGCCGCAAATGAAGGAAACTGTGCGGCTCTTGCGGCAGGCTACCATTTAGCAACCGGTAAAATTCCTGTAGTTTATATGCAGAATAGCGGAGAAGGCAATATCGTCAACCCGGCGGCCAGTTTATTAAATGACAGAGTTTATGCGATTCCTGTTGTATTTATTATTGGCTGGAGAGGGGAGCCGGGTATTCATGATGAGCCTCAGCATATCTATCAGGGAGAGGTAACAGTAAAGCTCCTTGAGGATATGGATATTGCGGCTTTTATTATAGGTAAAGATACTACGGATGATGAAGTTGCTGAGAAGATGGAGGAGTTCAGAAATATCCTTGCATCCGGTAAGGCTGCGGCGTTTGTCATCCGCAGGGGCGCGCTTTCTTATGATGAAAAAACAGAATATCAGAACAATCACACCATGCTCCGTGAAGAAATCATTAAACACATTATTGCTGTGTCCGGTGAGGACCCGGTTATTTCCACAACAGGCAGGGCGAGCAGAGAGCTATTTGAGGCAAGAGCTGCAAATCATCAGCCGCACAAGTACGACTTTCTGACTGTGGGTTCCATGGGACATAGCTCCTCGATTGCATTAGGCATAGCGCTTCATAAAAGCAGGCAAAAGATCTGGTGCATTGACGGAGACGGAGCCGTTCTTATGCATATGGGCTCTATGGCTGTGACAGGCGCATATAAGCCGAATAATCTGATCCATATCGTTATTAATAATGAGGCGCACGAAACGGTTGGAGGGATGCCGACAGTGGCAGATACGGCAGATCTTGCGGCTGTTGCAAGAGCCTGCGGTTATCCTTATACAGCCAAAGTAAACAGCTATGAAGAGCTTGACAAAGAGCTTAAAACGGCTAAGGAGGGCAATCAGCTATGCTTTATAGAAGCAGCATGCGGTATTGGCGCAAGGGAGGATCTTGGCAGGCCCACGACAACCGCCTTGGACAATAAAGTAAGCTTTATGAATTATTTAGTGTCTGCTGATTAAGCAAAAATTAGCAAATTCCAGTTCTCATATCTACTCCTAGATTGGAACAGATATAA
>VSNE01000261.1 GCA_009774155.1 Lachnospiraceae bacterium | reverse complement strand
GATATCGGGTATAATAGTTAATAATTATGTATCATAACCGGGAGGTATTCATATGCAGGGACAGATTAATACAGAGCTTGGAAGCATTATCATTGATGCGGATGTAGTTGCCACTTATGCTGGTTCTGTTGCCATTGGGTGCAGCGGAATTGTCGGCATGGCATCCTTAGATATGCGTGACGGCCTGATGAAGCTTTTAAAAAAAGACAGTATCAAGCGCGGCATTGAGGTTGCGATTGAGGATAACGAGATTTACCTGGCATTCCATGTTATTGTGGCTTACGGGGTAAATATTCCTGTTGTTTCCGAGAATCTGATTGATTCCGTCAAGTATCAGGTGGAAGAATTTACCGGAATGAAAATCGGTAAGATTGACATCTTTGTGGAAGGTGTAAGAGTGATAGATTAACGAGGGAGGATCTTCATTGTGATTAAGACAATTGATGCTCAGATCGTCGCAAAGATGTTTCTGGGCGGTGCAAAAAATCTTGAATCCAAGAAAGAGTGGATTAATGAACTGAACGTATTTCCCGTACCGGATGGAGATACAGGTACAAATATGACGCTGACCATTACGGCAGCGGCAGGAGAGGTCGGCAGCCTGAAGGAACTGAATATGGAGACACTGGCAAAATGTATCTCCTCCGGTTCTCTAAGAGGGGCAAGAGGCAATTCCGGCGTTATTCTTTCTCAGCTTCTTAGAGGTCTTACAAAGGGAATCAAGGATTATGAGGAGTTGGATGTCATTGACCTTGCCAACGCCATGCAGAAGGCAGTGGAGACTGCGTATAAGGCAGTTATGAAGCCGAAGGAAGGCACGATTCTGACAGTTGCAAAGGGAGCTGCGCTGAAGGCTGCGGAGCTTGCGGAGACGGTGGAAGATGTGGAAGAGTTCTGCCGGCTGGTGATTGAGGAAGCGGAGGCTGTGCTTTCCAGAACTCCGGACATGCTTCCGGTCTTAAAAGAAGCCGGTGTTGTGGATTCCGGCGGACAGGGACTTGTGGAGGTTATGAAGGGCGCCTATGAGGCTCTGATCGGAAAAGAGGTTGATTACTCTTTTGAGGCTCCGAAAAAGGAAGCTTCTGTCCGGATCAGTGATCAGACAAAGGCGGATATCCGTTTCGGCTACTGTACAGAATTTCTTATCATGCGTGAGAAAGCATATGATGAGAACACAGAGCTGGAATTTAAGGCTTTTCTGGAGTCTATCGGAGATTCTATCGTAGTCGTGTCTGACGATGATATCGTTAAAGTGCACGTACATACGAATGATCCCGGTCTGGCCATCCAGAGGGCGCTTACGTATGGTTCCTTATCCCACATGAAAATTGACAATATGCGTCTGGAGCATGAGGAAAAGCTGATTAAGGATGCCTCCAGAATTGCAGAGGAGCAGAAGGCAAAAGAGGAGACGAGGCAGGAAGAGGAAAAGAATAAAACACGCAGGGCGATGGGATTTATCTCGGTATCCATCGGTGAGGGCATTGACGAAATTTTCAGAGGACTCGGCGTTGATTATCTGATCGAGGGCGGGCAGACTATGAATCCGAGCACCGAGGATATGCTGAAGGCGATTGACCAGGTCAATGCGGACACGGTTTTTATTCTTCCAAACAATAAAAACATTGTTTTGGCTGCGAACCAGGCCAGCTATCTGGCAGAGGGCAAGAAGATTATCGTTATTCCGACCAAAACAATTCCCCAGGGAATCACAGCCATGGTAAACTATATTCCGGAGGAAAACGCGGAGGAAAACCGGACGCGCATGATGGAAGAGATCCGGAACGTAAAGACCGGGCAGATCACCTATGCGGTACGTGATACAAGGATTGATGAAAAAGAAATTCACCAGGGCGATTATATGGGCATCGGCGACAGCGGTATTCTGTCAGTAGGAAAAGAGATTGGAGAAACCGCCATGGCTATGATGACGGAGCTGGTGGAGGACGACTCGGAAATTATAGGCATCTATTATGGGGAAGAGGTGTCCAAAGACGATGCGCAGGCTCTTGGAAATAAGCTTGCCAGGCAGTATCCTGACGCAGAGGTGGAAGTGCATTACGGCGGGCAGCCGATTTATTATTATGTGATTTCAGTAGAGTAGAATAAAATTACAGACAAAACGGCGCAAACGCGCCGTTTTGCCGTTTACCGGAAAATTACAGGAAAAGGATGAGACGGGAGGACAGTTATCGATGGAGCTTCAGGATTCTATCATTAAATTAAAAGGTATCGGAGAGAAAACCGCAGCCCCTTTTGCAAAAGCCGGCATCCGCACAATCGGAGAACTGCTTCAATACTATCCCCGGGCATATGAAACCTATCTGGAACCGGTGGAATTAGGACAGATAGAAAGCGGACAGAAATATGCCGTGCAGGGATATGTGTTGTCTGTCTCCGCAGTAAAAAGATTTAAAAGGTATCAGATATTTACCGCGCAGATACGGGCGGGAGAGGAAACGATGCAGGGAACCTGGTTTAACATGCCGTTTCTTCGGAACTATTTTCAGAAAGGCGGCCAGTATATTTTCCGGGGGATTGTAAATATCAGAGGAAATCAGTATCGAATGGAACAGCCGGAGCACTATTCCCTGGCGGATTATGACAGACTGCTCCATATTATGCAGCCAAAATATCCGCTGACCTCAGGTCTGACCGGGAAGATGGTCATAAAAGCCATAAGGCAGGTATTGGATAATGGACAGGTATATGTGCCGGACTATCTCCCGGAGGATATGCTGGCCCGTTATCATCTGAAGCAGGAATGGGAGGCTCTCCGGCAGATTCATTTTCCCGCAGACGAAAAACAGATGCGCGCGGCAAGAGACCGTCTGGTGTTCGATGAATTTCTGCTGTTTATCCTGGGACTTTCCAGAATGAAGGAAAGACAGGAGAAGCTTTGGAACGAAGCGCCTATGACAGAAACGGCAGAGACCTCGGCATTGATAGAAGCCCTTCCCTATGAGCTGACCGGCGCTCAGAAAAAAGTATGGGGAGAAATTGCGGCGGATATGACGGGAGACCATATTATGAACCGGCTGATTCAGGGGGATGTGGGCTCCGGCAAGACGATACTGGCCGTTCTGGCGCTGATTATGGCCGGCTGCAGCGGCTATCAGGGCGCTCTGATGGCGCCCACCGAGGTATTGGCAAAGCAGCATTACCAGGCCGTTGCCAGGCTGCTTTCGGAGCATCGGATTTCTCTGAAGCCGATTCTTCTCACCGGTTCCATGACAGCAAAGGAGAAGAGGCTTGCTTATGAAAAAATAGAATGCGGAACGGTACAGATCATCATTGGAACCCATGCGCTGATTCAGGAGGGAGTCGTTTACCGGAAACTGGGACTGGTTGTAACGGATGAGCAGCATCGTTTCGGTGTGCGTCAAAGAGAAATACTGTCCAATAAGGGCCGGCATTCCGGAAGAGGGATCAATCCCCATGTTCTGGTTATGAGCGCAACACCGATTCCCCGTACCCTTGCAATGATTATCTATGGAGATTTGGATATTTCAGTGGTGGATGAACTGCCTGCCCACCGCCTCCCTGTCAAAAATTGCGTGGTGGACGAGTCCTACCGTCCGAGCGCCTACCGTTTTATGGAAAAGGAGGCCGCCGCAGGACATCAGATTTACATTATCTGTCCTATGGTGGAGGAAAGCGATGAGACGGAGCTTGAAAATGTCACCGATTATACACTGAGACTCCAAAGAATTCTTCCGAATCTTAAGATTGCCTGTCTTCATGGAAGGATGAAGCCAAAAGAGAAAAATGAAATTATGGAATCCTTTGCCCGAGGACAGATTCAGATTCTGATATCCACAACAGTCATTGAGGTCGGCATCAATGTCCCGAACGCTACGGTTATGATGGTGGAAAATGCAGAGCGGTTCGGGCTTGCCCAGCTTCATCAGTTAAGAGGCCGCGTCGGCCGCGGAAAAGCACAGTCCTACTGTATTTTTATGAGCAGCAGCAAAAGCAGGGAAACCAGAAAACGCCTGGAGGTGCTGAACCAGTCCAACGACGGATTTTATATCGCAGGAGAGGACTTAAAGCTCAGGGGCCCCGGGGATTTATTCGGCATCCGCCAGAGCGGGATACTGGAATTCAGGCTGGGCGATGTGTTCCAGGATGCTGACATACTGAAGCAGGCAAACGAAGCGGCAAGGCAGATTCTTAAAGAAGATCCGGATTTGCGGCAGCCGAAGCACCGTGCGCTTGCAGAACGTCTGTCCGGATATCTGGCGCAGGGAGGAGACGGCTTAGGCTTATGGC
>VSNE01000260.1 GCA_009774155.1 Lachnospiraceae bacterium | reverse complement strand
CGGATACACAGAACACTGCGGTAATACATATTGCTCACCTTAATACCCGTGCTCGGCGTACTGGCATGCACAATCTGGTTATTTCCTATGTAAATTCCCACATGTCCCGGGTAACACACCACATCTCCGGGCTGTTTTTCAGAATCACTGACTGCGCGTCCGCCTCCCGCCAGACCGCCGGAGCTTCTGGGCGTAGAGATGCCAAAGTGTGCATGTACCAGACTGACAAAGCCGGAACAGTCTGTTCCTCCCGTCAGGCTGTTTCCTCCCAGCACATAGGGACAGCCCACAAAATTCAGTCCATAGGAAGCAATCGATGAGCCGCTTCCGCCGCCGGAGGAAGAACCGCCACCGCCGGAGCCTGAAGAAGAACCGCTTCCGCCGCCGGAGGACGAACTGCCTCCCTCGGAGCCACCCACTCCCATTGCTCCATTTCCTTCCGGAGTGGAAGCCGTTGAGGAGGTTCCTGCCGAAGAAGTATCTGAGGATTTACCGCCCGAGGCCGATTTGGCTTTTTTAGCAGCCGCCTCTTTCGCTGCCTTAACTCTGGCCGCCTCCTCCTGCAGCTTTTTAATCTGCGCATTTTGTTCCTTAATCTTCCTCTGGTATTCACCCGCTTTGGACTTCGCCGCATTTAACTGATTGTTGAAATCCGAAATCTCGTTTTGCTTTCTTGCAATCATAGACTGAAGATTTGCTTTCTCCTGCTCCATCTGCTCCTGAAGTATCAAAAGCTCTTCCTTTTCCTCCTCAAGCCGCTTCTGAAGCTCGATAACCGCCTGCTTTACCGCCTTATATTCATCCAGAAGCCTCCTGTCATATTCCTGAAGCTCTTCTGCATAGTCTACTTTATTGACAAGATCCGCCACACTTTCCGATGTCAGAAGCAGCTCCATATATCCCACATTCCCCGATTCATACAGGTACTGAATCCGAAGCTTCATGGACTCATACTGCCTCTCCTCCGTGGCCTTCGCTTCCTCATAGGCTGCCTGAGCCTCCTGAATCTCCACCTCTTTATCTGCCAGATCGCTTTCCAGTATTTCAATATTCAAAAGAGTATCCACCAGCTCGTCATTCAAGCCGCTCAGTTCGTTGCTCAGTGCACTTTTCTGGCTCTCCAAACTGCTGATTCTGGATTGTATGTTCTGTAATTCTCTCTCATTCTGCGCTTTCTGGCTCTGAATACTATTGATTGTCGCAGATACCGTTGTCATGCCGGTAATCCATACGACAGCCGCCAAAAGAACGCACCACGTTCTTTTTAACCTCATCCGTATAACCTCCGGTTACAGGATATCACAGAACATTCTTGTTTTCAACTAGTTATTCGTATCTTAACGCCTCAATCGGATTTAATTTTGCCGCTTTATTGGCGGGATAATACCCAAAGAAAACACCGATTAAAATTGAAAAGCTGACAGAGAGCACAATTCCGGCGGCAGAAGGACTGACCGCATATCCCATCATCCTTGTAACCCCTGCCGCAATACCGATTCCCAGAAGGATTCCCATGATCCCTCCGGCCAGGCACAGCACAATCGCTTCCATAATAAACTGCAGCCGGATAGAACCATTCGTCGCCCCCAACGCTTTTCTTGTTCCTATCTCCCGTGTGCGTTCCGTAATGGAAACCAGCATAATATTCATAACGCCGATTCCCCCCACCAGCAGGGAAATACCTGCTATCGCGGCTATTGCAAGCGAAATCGTGGAAAGCATCTCTGTCATACTTTCCACAATTGATTCCATACTCATGGCGCTGATTTCAAAGCTTTCGTTGTCCTTATAATACCGGCTGTTCATATAGTCTTCAATTACGGTGCAAAAGTCTGACGCGCTGACGCCGGAGGCTGTCAGAACTGTAAACTGGCTATAGCCGGATGTATTATGATTCTGGTTTTTCGCTGACTGAAGCGGAAGATACATCGTTGTTTCCGTATCCTCATCTGAGACGCTGGAAAATCCCATGGCTGACTCTTCATATTCATAAACGCCCACAATCGTATAGCTGTAATACCGATCGCCGAACAGGACATCCACCTTTTTCCCGACAGCTTCCAAAGGCCTTCCGCCGAACATCTTTTCCGCCAGCAAATCGGATGCCAGCGCCACCTTGCGCGCCTCCGTCTGATCCCGCTGTGACAGCTTCCTGCCTGCCAGCAGCGTCAAATCCTCGTTTTCAAGCTTTGCTTCGTTCACCCCTACAGCATTGACATAGGCGTACAGAGAGCCCTGCTGAGCCGTGCCGCTTCCGAGGTTCTCCGACAGCAGATACCCCTCAATGGAGCTGGCATAACGTTCAGACAACTCTTTCAGCATCTCATCCGTTACATAATCGTCCTCACTTATCTGATTCATACGCGGCCCGAAGGAAAACGTCATACCGCTCCCGGTCGTTTCCGTGGCGGCGCTTTTTTGCTGGAGACCTACCGTAATATTATTCGCGCCCATGGCAGACATGGAATCCGTCACCGAACTGCTGATAGAATCCCCGAGCGTCATAATCGCAATCACGGATGCGATTCCGATAATAATACCCAGCATTGTCAAAAGGGAACGCATCTTGTTCGCCCGAAGTCCGTTCAATGCCAGCAGAACATTTTCCCATATCAGCATCCCTTCCCCCTCCTCTCACTGACAATCTCCCCATCCTTCAGAGTCACAATGCGCTGCGTTTCCTCCGCCAGCTCCTGGGAGTGCGTAATCAGCACAATCGTCTTTCCCTGCTCCCGATTCAGCTTCTGAAATATATCCATAATCATCCGTCCGGTTCTGGAATCCAAAGCGCCTGTGGGTACTGTATGGTTAGTAACAATATGTGACCGAAACGGACACACCACGGAAACAAGGCGGCTGCCTGCCTTTTCAGCCTGCAACCGCCTTTTCCTTACCAGTTGATTTCACTGTCTTTTACATACTCCCCGCTGTCTATCCTCTGCTCTGCCGCTTCCAGCCGCTTCCGCTCTTCTGGCGTCAGTTTTGTAAAGTCCGGGTCCCAAGCAAGCACCAGCCGTTTGATAAGCTGGCTTGCAAGTTCCTGTTCGCTCTCCGGCAACATTTCCAACATCCTGACCGATTCCTGAACAACCTGTGTCATGCTCTCTACCTCCATTCTATTTGTAAATATCCCCGCGGCTCCCGATCTCCATGATGATTAGTATTTCTACTTCACCATCTGTTGTATACCGATAGATCACGCGGTACTTCCCAACCCTTAAACGGTGTCTGCCGTCTTTGTAGCCCTGCATAGGCTTTATGTCGCCTTTGGGCGGCTTCTGTGTCAGCCCCTTAATGGCTTCCCTTATGGAATCCCTCAATTTCTGCGGAAGCCCCTGCAGGAACTTTACCGCCGCTTTATCATACCTGATTTCCATATTTGCCATACCTCCTTTCGTTTGATGATTCTATTATATACTTACGGAAGTATAAAGTCAAGCTGTTTTTTCGGTATGGCTGAAAATTATCCATTTTCCCAGGTCAATTCTTTCCCCGTGTCCCTTTTATACTTTTCCTTTATGGCTTCTACCACATAGCTGTTATATGAAGAATATCCCTGCTCCTGTGCGATCTGTTTCATGCGTGCCTTGAACCCTTTCGGTACTGCCAGTTCCGCCCGGTCATACTTATTATCACGGTATTTATTTTTTGCCGCCGTTGCCGCCGCCCCTCTGGGAACGGTCCACTTTTTCCCCTCCGTCTGCTGCCCTGCCATCCGTTTTTCCTCCTTGCATTTTATTCATCCCATTATAGCATATCTTTTTCACTTACGGAAGTATACAAAATGCATAATCTTACGGAAGTATATTTGTCAATTCTGCCTATTGAATTTATACTTCCGTAAGTATATAATGACATCATCAAAGGAACGGAGGATATGGGAAATGCAGATACTTAAAGGTTCAAAACGAGAAATCACAATGATAGAGTGGAATGAGCGTCTTGAAAAAGCAAATAAGAAGCTTGAAGATAGTAAAGAGTGTTACCGCCGCTTCGGTGATGAAGATAGCAAACAATGGATTGCAGAAGATGAATCGGAAGTTGCTAAAATTAAACAGCAGATAGAAAAAGCTATTGCTTACATGGACGCTCACAATATCAAATAAATCCACCACCCACCCGGCGGGGTTGCGCCGGGAGAAAGAGGGGAAGATGTTTGCTTTATATTATAAACAATTACACATAGTCCAAGAGCCTTTGACTAAAAATAGAACTTGTCAAAGTTGGCGCGGAAAACAGATTGCAATTTGCGAAGAGGAAAAGCCTTTGCAAGACTATGTAG